>NZ_JARRQY010000002.1:0-106041 GCF_037381185.1 Acidihalobacter sp. | reverse complement strand
CGCGCCGCGCCTTGCCCTGAACGCACACCAGTCCACTACAGTCGCGAATGGCTCAGGAGCAGAGTGCTTTGAGGGTGCGTTTCTTTCGCCGGTTTCTTTGCGCACTCAAAGAAAAAATCATCGGGAGCGATTTTTCGCGCCAGCCCCGAAGGGGTGAGGCGCAGCGATGCGTCGAACAAATCGGCTCGGGTGCGTCACCTCGATTGATCTGAGCCCCAAACGTCGAATCGCGCCCGAAATCCACCACTACCATCAACGAATACGCCGTCCTCGCCCACCACAAACGCTGACCCACACACCAAACGAACACACAAAAACGCCGCCCCCGGATCACCTCCGGGGCCGGCGCCCTCACTCATTCCGGTGGAAACGAACTCAGCCTTCGTAACGCTGGAACACCAACGAACCGTTAGTGCCACCGAAACCGAAACTGTTCGACATCACGCGGTCCAGCCGCACACCGTCGCGACGCTCACGCACGATGGGCATACCCTCGGCCGCCGGGTCGAGTTCGGTGATATTGGCCGAAGCGGCGATGAAGTCGTTCTGCATCATCAACAGCGAGTAGATCGCTTCGTTGACACCGGCGGCGCCCAGCGCGTGACCGGTAATCGACTTGGTCGAACTAACCGCCGGCATGCTGTCGCCGAAAGTCTCCTTCATGGCCCTGAGTTCGGGAATGTCCCCGGCCGGCGTGCTGGTACCGTGCGCGTTGATATAGTCGATCGGGCCGTCGACAGTAGCCATGGCCTGCTGCATGCAGCGCACCGCGCCCTCACCGGACGGGGCGACCATGTCGTAGCCATCGGAGGTGGCGC
The DNA here is from genome assembly GCF_037381185.1 of Acidihalobacter sp. Classification (NCBI taxonomy): domain Bacteria; kingdom Pseudomonadati; phylum Pseudomonadota; class Gammaproteobacteria; order Chromatiales; family Ectothiorhodospiraceae; genus Acidihalobacter; species Acidihalobacter sp. The sequence goes on along the minus strand of NZ_JARRQY010000002.1, from coordinate 105,223 downwards.
CGTAACCGACGAGTTCGGCAAGGATATTGGCGCCGCGCGCCTTGGCGTGCTCCAGCTCTTCCATCACCAGCACACCGCCCCCACCGGAAATCACGAAACCGTCGCGCGCGACGTCGTAGGGACGCGAGGCAAGCTCGGGCGTGTCGTTGTACTTGCTGGATAGGGCGCCCATGGCGTCGAACAGCAGGCTCATGGTCCAGTGCAGTTCCTCGCCGCCACCGGCAAACACCATGTCCTGCTTGTCCATCTGGATCAGTTCGGCCGCGTGGCCGATGCAGTGCGCGCTGGTCGCACAGGCTGAGCTGATCGAATAGCTCACGCCTTTGATCTTGAACGGCGTGGCTAGACAGGCGGAATTGCTGTTGGACATGGTACGAGTAACCATGTAGGGACCGACGCGGCGCACGCCCTTCTCGCGCAACGTATCGGTGGCCAGCAGCAGATTGGCGGTGGAGGTGCCGCCCGAGCCCATTACCAGGCCGGTGCGCACGTTGGAAACCTCGGATTCCTCCAACCCGGCGTGCGCCACCGCCTCGGCCATGGCCAGGTAATTGTAAGCCGCCCCGTCGCTCATGAAACGCCGCTGCTTACGATCGATCCGTTCGTCAAGATCGACCTTGAGCGAACCGTGTACCTGCGAGCGCAACCCCTGCTCAGCGTATTCCGGGCAGAACTCGATGCCGGAGCGCCCCTCGCGCAGCCCGGCCAGAACCTCGCCGGCGTTGTTGCCGATACTGGATACGACGCCCAGCCCCGTCACCACGACACGTCGTGCGGACATAAACTTCAAAACCCCTCTGTGGACGTAAACAGCCCGACGCGCAAGTCGTGAGCCTCGTAGATGCTGCGCCCGTCGACGCTCATGATCGCGTCGGCAACCCCCATGTACAGCTTGCGCTTGACCAGGCGCTTGATGTCGATTTCATAGCTAATAAGCTTGCAGCTCGGCGTCACCTGCCCGGTGAACTTGACCTCCCCGGCGCCCAGCGCACGGCCGCGCCCCGGCCCTCCGCTCCAGCCCAGAAAGAAACCGACGAGCTGCCACATGGCGTCCAGCCCGAGGCAGCCTGGCATGACGGGATCACCTTCGAAATGACAACCGAAGAACCACTGCTCGGGCGTGATGTCGAGTTCGGCGATCAGTTGGCCCTTGCCGTGCGGGCCGCCGTCTTCACTGATGTGCGTAATGCGATCGAACATCAGCATAGGCGGCAGCGGCAGTTGCGCATTGCCGGGGCCGAACAACTCCCCGTGACCACACTTGAGAAGTTCTTCGCGGGCAAAGCTCGTCTTACGTTCCATAGACCCTACCAGACGCCACTGGCGTCGATGTCGTTGCGCAAATTGTAGCGATCTCTCGCCACCCTGAATTGGCGGTTCGGCGCCTGTCGACACCGGCCAGCATACCGCGGCCCCGTGCGGGGGCGCCTATATTGCCATCGCAAGACGGCGAACTCACGTTTCCGCGCATTGCGATTCGTTTCGGATTACGCACGGGACGCCTCGTGCAGGGCCATAGCAGCCAGTTCAGCGACACGCGCGGTCGCGCCGCGATGCGCCGCCAGAACCTTTTCGCCGCCCGCGCCCATTCGCTCACGCAAGGCCGAATCGGACAGCAGACCCTCCAGCGCAGCGGCGAGTTCGGCGACGCCCTCCACCTTGCGTGCCGCTCCCACAGCGAACAACTCGGTGTAGACGTGTTCGAAATTGAACAACTGCGGTCCGGTCAGCACCGGTAGCGCCAACGCGGCCGCTTCAAGCGGATTGTGGCCCCCGGCGGAAACGAAGCTACCGGCAACGAAGGCCGCATCGGCCGCCGCGTACAAGCCCATCAGCTCACCCAGGGTGTCACCGAGCAGCACGTCGGTGTTCTCCTCCGGCATTTCGCCGCTGCTGCAGCGCACCATGCGCAGACCGGCGGCCGCACAGCGTCCGGCAGCCTCGTCGAAGCGCTCGGGATGACGCGGTACGAGGATCAGCGCCACGCCGGGCAGTCGTTCGCGCAGCCGGCAGTGCGCTTCGAGCACGATTTCGTCCTCGCCGGCATGGGTGCTGGCGGCGATCCACACCGGCCGATCGCGACCCAGTGCGGCACGCAGAGCCTGCCCCGTCTCACGTACTGCGGCGGGCACCTCGAGGTCGTACTTGAGGTTGCCGGCCACGATCACGTTCGGTGCGCCCAGAGTCTTGAAGCGCTGTTCGTCGGTGGCATCGCGCGCGGCCACCACCGCCACCCGCGCCAGCGTGGCACGGGTCAGACCGGCCACACGCCCGTAGGCGCGTGCCGAACGTTCCGACAGGCGCGCATTGGCGATCAGCACGGGCACTTCACGGCGCGCGCAGGCGGCGAACAGGTTCGGCCATATCTCGGTTTCCATGCACAGCGCCAGACTCGGGCGGGTGCGGCGCAGAAAACGCGCCACGGAACCGGGCAGATCGTAGGGCATGTAGACGTGCTCGACCGCGTCGCCGAACAGGCGCCGCACCTGCGCCGAGCCGGTCGGCGTGGTACTGGTCACCAGCAGCGCGTGATCCGGATGCTCGGCCTGCAGGCGGCGCACCAGCGGCGCACTGGCAATGGTCTCGCCCACGGACACGGCGTGTACCCAGATGCGTGGCCGCATCATCGGCGTCCGGAAAAAGCCGAAACGCTCGGGAATGCGGTGGCGATAGCCCGGATTGCGCCTGCTGCGCCACAACAGGCGCAGCAGCACGGCCGGCGTGAACAGGTAGAGCAGCAAGGTGTACAGGATACGCATGAGGCGGCGCGCGGAGCCGGGCGGCTCCGCCGGATCGATCGGCCTAACCGTTCAGCCAGTCGAGGTAGAGGCGCGTGCCTTCCTCGACGGTCCTGAAGGGTGCATCGTAGCCGGCCGCGCGCAGAGCGCCGATGTCGGCCTGCGTATAGCTCTGGTACCGGCCCTTGAGGTGGTCCGGGAAGGGAATGTATTCGAGTTCGCCCTTGCCGTGCCAGGCCACCACCGCGTTGGCCACGTCGTTGAATTCCTGCGCACGGCCGGTGCCGAGGTTGAAGATGCCGGAGACCTCGGGATGGTCGAGAAACCACAGGTTGACGGCCACGCAGTCGCCGACGTAGACGAAATCGCGTTTCTGCCCGCCGTTGGCGTAGCCGTCGGTGCCCTCGAACAGGCGGCAGCGACCCTCGGCCTTGATCTGGTTGTTGAAGTGGAAGGCGACGCTGGCCATCGAGCCCTTGTGCTGTTCGCGCGGGCCGTAGACGTTGAAGTAGCGGAAACCCACCACCTGGCTCTGCGCCTCGGCGGGCAGGCGGCGCACGTACTGGTCGAACTGGAACTTGGAATAGCCGTAGACGTTGAGCGGCTTCTCGTGCTCCAGGCCCTCGGTGAACACGGGGCCGGCGCCGTACACAGAAGCCGAGGAGGCGTAGAGGTACTGCGCGCCGCGCTCCAGGCAGTAGTGCAGCAACGACTTCGAGTATTCGTAGTTGTTGCGCATCATGTAGCGGCCGTCCCACTCGGTGGTGGCCGAACAGGCGCCTTCGTGAAAAATGGCGCGGGCGCCGAAATCCTGGCCGGCCTCGACGCGGGCGAGGAAATCGTCCTTGTCGAGGTAGTCCGCAATCTGCAGGTCGGCGATGTTGGCGAACTTGGTGCCGTCGCTGAGGTCGTCGACGACCAGGATGTCGGTTTCGCCGCGGGCGTTGAGGCCCTGCACGATGTTGGCGCCGATGAAACCGGCGCCGCCGGTAACGATGATCATGTGCGTGTCTCCGAATCGTCCCGCTGGATGGCCTGGACGATTTTGCTGGTGGAGCAGTCGTAACGGAAATCGATGATGCGGACTTCGCCGCCGTTGCCGGTCACGTCGGCATAGCCGACGACCTCCTCGGCACGGTAGTCCCCGCCCTTGACCAACACGTCGGGCAGCAGACGGGCGATCACGCGTTCGGGGGTGTCCTCCTCGAAGGGCACCACCCAGTCGACCGCGGACAGGCCGGCGAGCACCGCCATGCGATGGGCCAGGGTGTTGATCGGACGCGTCGGGCCCTTGAGACGCGACACGGACTCGTCGCTGTTGACCGCCACGATGAGGCGGTCGCCGAGCTGGCGGGCCTTGGTGAGGTAGTCGACATGCCCCGCGTGCAGGATGTCGAAGCAGCCGTTGGTCATGACGATGCGCTCGCCGTGGATGCGCACCTCCTCGACCACCTGCGCCAGGGCGTCCTCGGTGAGCGCACCGCTCGGCTGTTCGTCGTGTTCGCGCAGCGCGCGGCGCAGCTCGGCGGTGGTCGCGGTGGCCGTGCCCAGCTTGCCGACCACGATGCCGGCGGCCAGATTGGCCAGCGCCACAGCCTGTGCCCAGCTCTGCCCGGCGGCCAGCGCACCGGCCAGGGCGGCGACCACGGTGTCGCCGGCGCCGGTCACGTCGAACACTTCGCGCGCGTGGGTAGGCAGGGTCAGCGGCTGCTCGCCGGCGCGCAGTAGCGTCATGCCCTCCTCGCTACGCGTGACCAGCAGCGCGTCGAGCAGTTCGCGCTCGATCAGGGCGTGGCCGCGCTCGACCAGCGACTGCTCGCTGGTGCAGCGGCCGACCACTTCCTCGAATTCCTTGCGGTTGGGCGTGATCACCGTCGCGCCGCGGTAGCGCTCGAAGTCACTGCCCTTGGGGTCGACCACCACGGGCTTGCCCTGACTGCGGGCCAGCGCGATCAGTTCGCGGCTGGCGGCGAGCGTCCCCTTGCCATAGTCGGACAGTACCACCACGTCGATATCGGCCAGCAGTTCAGCGTAGTCCAGCGCCAGAGGCGCTGCGTCGCCGGACTGGAAGCCCTGCTCGAAATCGAGCCGGATCAGCTGCTGGTGGCGGCTGAGTACGCGCAGCTTGGTGATGGTGGGATGACTGCCGAGGCGCAGGAAATGGCACTGCACGCCGGCCTGGGTGAGCACGCGCTCGAGAGTATCGGCCGCCTCGTCGCGGCCGGTCAGGCCGAGCAGGTGCGGCCGCGCACCCAGCGCCGCCAGGTTCAGCGCGACATTGGCGGCGCCGCCGGGACGCTCCTCGCTAGGCCCGACCCGCACCACCGGCACCGGCGCCTCGGGCGAGATACGCGAAGTATCGCCGTGCCAGTAGCGGTCCAGCATGAGGTCACCCACCACTAGGACGCGGGCGCGGTCGAAATTCGGTATCGGCAGACTCATTTCAAAGCGGTACGAGGCCATATGGCGGCGCGCATCATATCATAGGAAGCTTAGCCCCTTCTGCGCACCGCGCTTGTCCAGCCCATGCGGTGCTACGTACAATCATTCGTTTGTCATGCGTGCACCTTCAACCGTGAACCCATCGCTGCGCCCCCGCCACTGGCCGATCTGGGCAGCCTTCGGCATGCTGCGGGCGGCTACGCTGCTGCCGATGCCGGTGCAGCGTATCCTCGGCCGACTTATCGGCCGACTGTTCCGCCTGTTCGGCCGGCGGCGCGCAAGCATTGCCCGCATCAACGTCGACCTGTGCTTTCCCGAACTCGGCGAGGCCGAGCGCGCGGCGCTGGTTCGACGTCATTTCGAGGCCTTCGGCATCGGCCTGTTCGAACTCGGCTTCGGCTGGTGGGGAACGAACCAACGACTGCGCCGCCTGGTCACGGCGCATGGCCTGGAACACCTGCACAAGGCGCTCGAGCGCGGCAAAGGCGTCATCCTGCTCTCGGCCCATTTCACCACGCTTGAGATCGGCGGTCGCCTCCTGGCCCTGTGTGCCGACGGATTGCCGCTCAAGGCACTGTATCGCCCCAGCGAGCACCCGGTGATGGAGCGCATGGTGCGCAGCAACCGTGAACGCCAGTTCGGCACGCCCATCCCGCGCGAGGACATCCGTGCCATGCTTCGTGCGCTCAAGCGCGGCGAGGCCGTGTGGTACGCCTCCGACCAGAACTTCGGCCACAAAGGCAGCGTATTCGCGCCTTTCTTCGGTATTCCCGCGGCCACCAATACCGCCACCACGCGCCTGGCCTCGATGACCGGCGCCGTGGTAGTGCCCTTCTTCACGAGGCGCCTGCCCGACGGACGCTACGAGCAGATCATCAGCCCCGCTCTGGACAACTTCCCCGGACCGACTCCGGAAACCGACGCCGAACGCATCAACCGCATCATCGAGGACTGGGTGCGCCAGGCGCCGGAGCAATACTTCTGGACCCACCGGCGTTTCAAGGACCGACCGGACGACGGCCCGCGTTTCTACTGATGAACATCCTGCTCATCAAGTTCCGCAACATCGGCGACGTGCTGCTCACCGCGCCGCTGGTCAGCGTGCTGCACGCCGCCGGCCACCGCGTCAGCACACTGGTCAAGAGCGGCACCGAGGCGATGCTCGAAGGCCACCCGCAGCTAGACGAGGTACTGGTCTATCCGCCTCGCGCCAAGGGCGAAAGCCGGTTCGCCCATCTGCGCCGGGAACTCGCCTTCTACCGTGGCCTGCGCGCCAGAAAGTTCGACCTGGCGATCAACACCACCGAGGGCGACCGCGGCGCCATCGCCGCCTTCCTGAGCGGCGCGCCACGCCGGCGCGGGCCGTTCACCCCGGGCAAGGACAAGCCCTGGCGCTTGCGTCTGCTCAACGAAACCGTTCGTCCGCGCGAAGGGCGCCGCCACACGGTTCTGCGCAACCTCGACCTCGGGCAGCCCGAGGCGGCCGACATCCCGGTTTCGGTCGACCTGCACGTCGACGCGGCCGACCTCGACGCCGTTCGCCGCCTGCTCGACGCGCAGGGCTATGACCCCACCCGCCCGCTGGTACAGGTCCACCCGACCTCGCGCTGGTTCTTCAAGTGCTGGACCGACACCGGCATGGCGGCGACGATCGACCACCTGATCGAGCATGGCGTCCAGGTCGCGTTGAGCTGCGGCCCTGACGCCCGCGAACGCGCCAAACTGGACGCCATCCTCGCACTCTGCCGACATAGCCCCTTCGACCTCGGCGGACGCCTGACGCTCAAACAGACAGCGGCCCTGTCCCGCCTCGCCGCACTGTTCTTCGGCGTCGACACCGCGCCCATGCACATGGCCGCAGCAGTCGGCACCCCGGTGGTGGCGATTTTCGGCCCCTCGGGGGTATTCGACTGGGGCCCATGGCCGAACGGCTGGCGCGGGAACGACAACCCCTATCCGCAGGTGAGCGGGTTACAATCGGCCGGCGCACACCGCGTGATCCAGCAGAGCTGGCCCTGCGTGCCCTGCGGCCAGGACGGCTGCGGCGGCAGCAAGCGCTCGGACTGCCTGGAACGTACCGAAGCCACAGACGTCATCGCCATCCTCGATCAGGCACTCGCCGAGACCACTACCGCATGAGCCGACCGCTCACCATCCTGCACACCGAAGCCGCCACCGACCTCGGCGGCCAGGAACGGCGCATCCTGCGCGAAATGGAACTGCTCGACCGCGAGCGTTTTCGCCCCATTTACGTCTGCTCGCCCGGCGGTAAGTCGATCCCCGTGGCGCAGGAACTCGGCATTCCGACCTATACCCTGCGCATGCGCAACTCCGTCGACCCGGTCGCCATAAGCCGCCTGCTCGGCATCCTTCTCCGCGAGCGGGTCGACCTGATCCACACCCACAGCTCGCGCGACGCCTGGATCGCGGGCTTCGCAGGACGGCTGGCGCGCGTGCCGGTAGTGCGCACCCGCCACCTGCGCACGCCTATCGGCGGGCCGTTCGTCTACCGCCGTCTGGCCGACCGCGTGATCGGCGTCAGCGAGGACGTGCGCCAGTACCTGATCGGCGAAGGCGTACCGGCCGCCCGGGTGGTCAACATCCCGACCGGCGTCGACCTGACGCGCTTCGATCCGACACGCGCGGACCTGACCGACGTGCGCGCCGAACTCGGCATCCCGCAGCAGGCCTTCCTGGTCGGCATCGTCTCCGTGCTGCGCCATGCCAAGGGCCATCGTTTCCTGATCGAAGCCTTCGCCCGCCTGCACGCACAGAACCCTGCAGCCCGCCTGCTCATCGTCGGCGACGGACCGGGCTGGAACAACATCGAAACCCAGGTCCGCGAACTCGGTCTGCAGGACGCCGTGACCATGCCCGGCACCCGCCGCGACGCCCCGGACATCCTCAAGGCGCTGGACGTGTTCGTGCTGCCGTCGACGCTCGAAGCCCTGGGCACCGCGATTCTCGAGGCCTTGGCTATGGGCACGCCGGTGCTGGCCAGCCGCGTCGGCGGAATCCCGGAGGCCACCGGCGAGAACGCCGGCCTGCTCTGCCCGGTCGGCGACGTCGACTGCCTGGCCACCTCGCTGCAGCGCCTGGCCGCCGAGCCCGAGCTGCGCGAACGCCTGTCCGCGGCGGGCCTGAGGCGCGTACACGAACTCTACGATCAGCGCCTCATGGTGAAGCGCATCGAAGCCCTCTACGACGAACTGCTGGAATCCCGCGCATGAACGCCAAGGCCGTGCCCGTGCTCATGTACCACCACGTCGCCCCGCGACCGGGGCTGGTGACGGTCAAGCCGCAGACCTTCGCCGCTCATATGGAGCGCCTGGCCCGCGCCGGCTACACCACGCTCACCGCCGACCGCTTCCTGGCCTGGATGCAGGGCCGCGTCGACGTACCGCACAAGAGCGTGCTCGTCACCTTCGACGACGGCTATCTGGACAACTACGTACACGCCTATCCGACCCTCAAGCGGTTCGGCCTGCATGCCGTGGTGTTCCTGGTCACCGGCTGGATCGGCGACGGCCCTGTCCGCCCGAACGCCGACGGCAACGAGGACCTGCCCGACCTGCCCTCGCACAAGGCCTGCAAGCAGGCCATCGCCGAGGACCGTGCCGACGACGCCATGCTGCGCTGGTCCGAAATCGAGCTGATGGAGTCCGACGGCACCATCGAGTTCCACTCGCACACGCATACCCACGTGCGCTGGGACGAACTGCACGCCAATGCCTCGACCCGCCTCGACGCGCTGCGCCATGACCTCGCCCAGTCGCGCGACACTCTCCGGCAGCGTCTGGGCCGGGAAAGCCGCCACCTGTGCTGGCCCTGGGGACATTACGATACCGGCTACCAGACCCTGGCCCGCGAATTCGGCTTCGATGCCCAATACACCGTCGAACGCGGATTGAATCTCCCCGGCGACGATCCGCTGCACATCAAGCGCATCGATACCAAGGAACGACCTGCGGGCTGGCTGGCCCGCCAGCTGTTCACCTACCGTTCGCCGCGCCTCGGGCGGACCTACCTAGCGCTGCGCGGGCGCTGACCGCCACGGCATGCGCCTTCAACCCGGCACCGCACTGCTCTACGGCCTGCTGCGCATCGCCCAGCGACTCGATCGCCGCGCACGCGATGCCACGGACTTCGACCCCGCGACGGTCCGCAGACTGCTGCTGGTGTCCACCACCGCGCTGGGCGACACGGTGATGAGCACCGCCGGCATTCGCGCGCTGCGCCGGCGTTACCCGCGGGCGCACATCACCGCGCTGCTGCATCCGATCAACGGACGCCTGCTGGCACACAGCCAGGACATAGACGAGCGACTGTTCTACGCCGGTCGCTATGATCGCTTTCTACCGACGCTGCGCGAACTGCGTCGACGCCGCTTCGATGTCGCCGCCGTGTTCCACGGCAACGAGCCGCAGATGACGCCGCTGCTCTACCTGGCCGGCATTCCCTTCATCTTCAAGCTGCCCAACCTGAGCCGCTACCGCTTCCTGCTCTCCAATCGCGAGCTCGTCCTCGGATGGCCGCAGATAGGCCACGGCCTGCGTCAACGCCTCGCCGTGGCGCAATTGGCCGGGGCCGAGAGCGACGACCCGCGCATGCATCTGGACATCGATGATGCGCAGCGCGCGTCCGTACTCGATGCGCTGCAAACTAAGGATATCGCCGTCGACACCCCCTTGGTCGGCTTTCAGGCAGGCGCCTCCAGCCGCCGCCGCGCATGGCCTGCGACCCGCTTCGCGGAGCTCGGCCGCACGCTGACCGAACACCGGCCCGGCACGCGCATCGTGCTGACCGGCTCGCCGGCCGAGCGAGAACTTTGCGCCGGCATCGCCCGCGACATCGGCCCGGCCGCCGTCTCGCTGGCCGGCGAGCTGGACATCGAAGCCCTGCCGGCGCTGATCAGCCACATGAAGGTGCTGGTCACCGGCGACACCGGCACCATGCACGTAGCCGTCGCCGTACGCACCCCGACCGTATGCCTGTTCGGAGCTTCCGATCCCGCCGGCGCCGGGCCGATCTACGACCTGGACCGCCACACCCTCATCGTCAAACCCTGGGACGCCGAGGCCAGAAAACTGGTCGAGCCCATGGCACGCATCGACGTGGACGAGGTCCGCGCCGCGGTGGAAACCACACTCGACCGTCACACGGCAGACTGAGACGGCATGCACATCCTGCTCGTAACCGACCAGTACCGCGGCAGCGATCACTCCGCCATCGAAGCGATCTTCGGGCGCCACCTGCAACGCGTCGCCACCGTGGAACGCGTCTATTTCGACCGCGATATCGCACATGCAGAACGCACGGACGACAGTCGCCTGATCCTGCCGCACCGCTGCCGCCGCAGCGGCCTGCTGCAAGCGCTCGGCGACGTTGCCGAGCTCTCGGCTTACGACATCGTCGTGGTGCGCAACCTGTTTCCCGCGTTGCGCGCGATACTCGCCGGGCGCATCCGGCACGGCTATCGCGTGGCGTTCTGGGATTCCTTCCCGCACGCCTACCGACGCCGCTTCGAGGCCGAACGGACCGGCCGCGCACGCCTGCGCAAGGCGCTCGAATACCGCTGGCGCCACCGTACGGAAAGCCGCCTGCTGGCGGCCTGCGACGCCTATCTGCCGATCACAGCGACCCATCGCGAGCTGTTCTTTCCCCAACTGAAGGTGCCGACCCACCCGCTGCCGATGGGCTTCGACTTCTCCGCCTTCCCGGAAGCCGCCGCCCGCCCCGAGCGGCAAGGTCCGATCCGTTTCGTCTATGCCGGGACCATCGACCGCCTCCGGCGCATGGACACCGTGCTGGAGGGCTTTCGGCGCGCCAGCGGCGACTTCGAGCTGCATCTGTATACACCCGCATCGGAAGCGACCCGTCGCAACCTCGGACTGGAGGGCGATCCGCGCTTCGTGTTCCACGATCCGGTCCCGCGCGCAGAGCTCATGCGACACATTGCAGCGGCCGACGTCGGGGTGAGCCTGATTCCGCCGGAAAAGCTCTATCTCGGCTCGTCGCCGACCAAGACGCTGGAATACTACGCAGCCGGCCTGCCGGCCGTGCTCTCCGAACTGGGCGATCACCGCGCCCTGTTCGACGGGGACAGCGCCTTCTTCGCGGATTTCGACGCCAGCGCCATCGCCGAGGCGGTGACACGCGCAGCCCACTGTCCGCGCCCGCAGCTGGACGCCATGGGACAGCGCGGTCGCGAGCGTGTGCGCGAGCTGCGCGACTACGCCCGCATGGCCGCCGGACTCCTGCAGTTTTTCACCGCTTCGGGCCGCGACCCTGCCTGAACCCTGCCTGAACCCTGCCTGAACCCTGCCTGTATACTGCCTGTATACTGCCTCGCCATGAAGAAATCCCTGCAGGTCCACTTCTGGGGCCACGTCGGAAACACCGCCGGCAGCGTCGAGAAGCTGGTGCTTACCTTTGCCCGCCACCAGACCCGCTACAAGCCGGCCATCGCCTGCAAGGGCGAGCGCAACACTCGCGAAGAAGTCGACGGCCTGGCGGTGCGCAGCTTTGCCGAATCCGCGTTCAAGAACCGACTGCTGAACAAGCTGCTCGGCCTGCACGCCTTCACCTTCGACAGTCTGGTACCGATCATCGAGGAAGAGCGGCCCGATGTGCTGCACGTGCACAACCGCCAAGAACTAGTCGACCGACTGGTGGCCCGGCTGAGCTACCGGCCAGCCGTCGTGGTCCACTACCACCGCAATTTCGCCACGCCCTGCGTACCCGAGACGGCCGATCTGCTACTGGCCGTCAGCGATGCCACACGCCGGCACATCGTCGACGTAAGCGGCACGCAAAAGCCCTTCGAGGTTCTGCACAACCCCTTGTCCGATGCCTTGCTCCAACATGCGCCGGCCAACCCCGACAATCCACGGCCGGTAATCCTGTTCGGCGGCGGACAAGTCGAACGCAAGGGTTTCCCGGAGTTCGTTCAGGCGATTCGCCGGCTCAAGGGTGATTGCGTGATCAAGATCTGCGGCCCCAAACTCGAGGGCTACGCGCCAGGGCAGGACAACGTCGAGGTGCTAGGCTTGATCCCCTACACGCGCTTCATCCACGAGATGCAGCAAGCGGACATCATCGCCATGCCCTCACGCAAGGAACCCTTCGCGCTGATGGCGCTGGAGTCGCTGTATCTGGGCAAGCTGCTGGTCGCCAGCAACGACGGCGGCTTCGCGGAAATGCTCGGCCCCGACTACGCCATCCTGACCGAGCCCGGCGACGTCGAAAGCCTGACCTCAGCATTGCAATCGGCTTTGGACATGATCAGCGACGGCGACGAGCGTACCGACCAATTGCGCACGGCAGCGCGGCGCGTGGCCGAGAGTTACACCCCCGACGTGGTCGCCGCACGCTTGGAAGGCTTCTACGACGAAGCACTCGCATTGGCCGCGGGGCGGACGTGACGACAGTGAACCGCTTCACCGCCGCGCGCAAGAAGCTGACCCGCTGGTTCAAACGGGTGATCAAGGACAACCTGCTGCTGGTGCTGCGCTACGTCGGCTATCCGCTGGTCCTGGGCGTCAACGCCTGGCTGCGGCGCCGGAAGCTGTTCGTGCTCTACCGGCTGCACGGCAGCGCGATCGGCGACACCGTGGTGATGACCGGCGTGGTGCGTTGCATTGCCGAGGACCTCGGCTGTCGCGTCATCGTCTACGTCAAGCAGAACGACGACATCTTCCTGCACAACCCGCACGTGCTGTTCTGCCGCTCCTACGAAAAGATGAACAGGCTGGAGAAGACGCTGATCAAGAGCGGCCTCGACATCCTGCACGGCTCGCATATCGCGAAGTACCACCCGCAGATGCGTGACCTGGAAGGCTACCTGCTCAGTCATCGCGAACACTCCATCGTCACCAACTCGCGCCACATTCCGGGCCTGCAGTACCGCACCCTGCGTACCGAGATCGCCTTCGACGACGAGGAACGCGAACGGCTGGGCCGCGCACTTGCCTTGCCGCCGTCCTACGCGGTGATCAAACCGACCGGCAAAACCAGCGTGACCACGAAGAAGGAATGGGGACTGGAGAACTTTCAGACGCTGATCGATGCCTTCCCCGACGTCGTCTGGGTGCAACCCGGGGCGCCGGACGAACCGCTACTCGACGGCGTGATCGATCTGCGCGGCAAGACCACGCTGCGCGAACTCTTCTACCTGATCGCCAACGCCCGTTTCACGCTGGCGATCGAGGGGCTGTACAACCACATCGCCGGCGCCTTCGAACCGCCGTCCTTCGTCGTCTACTCGGGCTTTTCCTATCGCGAGATGACGTCTTATCCGAACACCGTGGCCATCATCCAGAACCAATTGCCGAATTGCGCGCCCTGCTTTCTCGACGGACTCAAGGACTGTCCGGTACCCGGCAAGCCCTGCATGGGCGAACTGACTCCGGCATTCGCCATCGACTCGATCCGGCGTACGCTGGCGCAGCCCGCCGCGCGTTAGTTCCAATCAGACAACACTCGCACGCGGCTGCTCGCATGCCCTGCCGGGTACCGCGTCCGCACCTAGCACCTTCGATTCCAGTGTTTCGATCACCCGACGCCAGGTATAGCCGCCGGCGTGCCGGCGCGACTTCGCGAACATGCGTCGAGTCGTGGTTTCGTCGCTTATGATCCGCTTCATGCAACGGTAAACAGAATCCGGATCGTTAGGGCTGCAGAGCAGGCCACTCACGCCATCCTCGATAATCTCTTCGTTCGCCGTTCCCAAGGCACCGATGGAAGGGATACCGCAAGCGTTCGCTTCCAGGTGCACCAGCCCGAAACCCTCGAAGGCGTTCTCCGTATTGACCGAAGGGAGCACGTGGCAGAGGCAGCGGCTGTAGTATTCGAGCAGTTCGTCATGCGACACGATGCCCGTGCGGATCACCTGCGAATCGATGCCCAGTTCGACGAGACGCCGTTCGTAGCATTCGTTCATCTGGCCAACCAGATACAGACGGGCCTCAGGATGCTCGCCCGCCAACCGCGCGAAGCCCTTGAGCAGATCATCAACGCCCTTACGCGGCTTCTGTGCCCCGACGAACAGAAAGGCCGCTTCCTTCTTGCACCCCATTATCGGGCGATACGCCTTGCTGTCCACGCCCCAGGGAATGACCTCGAGCGCACCGCGATACCAGGTGCGCACCTTCTCGGCAGTAAAACGGCTCGGCACGACCAGACAGTCCACCGCACGGGCCGTCCAGCGGTTGAAGCGACACCAGGCGCCGCATACAAAAGGGTAATAGATGTAAGTGCCGTGCCCAAGCAGCACCAGGCGGCTCACCCGCAAACAGCGTTTGAGCCGGGCGGCCAATGGCAGATGTGTCTCGACCGCGCACAGGATGACGTCAAAATCTTCGTTTCCCAGACGCCGCTCTATTTCCAGCGTGTCGCGCCTGAGCGCCAAGGGCGTCCTGAGCCCCATGGAACTGATTAGATCAAGCCCAGGATTGGCCTCGTCGCCACGCTCCGAGAGAACCGTGACCCGATGGCTTTCCGACAATCCTTCGGCTAACGCCAGCGCCACGGTTGCCCAGCCGTTACGGGTACTTACCTCGTTGGTGATCAGCAAAATCTTCATTGCCCCTCCAAGCGGTGACAACGAAAGCCAATCCCGTGGCGTCGAATGTCATGTTTTTTCCAGGTCGCCGGACGTCCGTTCCATCAGAGCGTCAAAGGCCCCGGACAATTTATTTATGTCAATATTCGACACGTCCCGGCTCGGCTCCTGCAGCAGGACGTGGGGTACCCGCCACGGATGCCAGCGAACTGGATCGGTGCCGCCGAACAGGCAGACGATGGGCTTTTCCAGCGCCGCGGCGATATGCATGGCACCACCGTCGCTACACACCACTGCATCGCATAGCGACAGGCCGGCGATCAGCTCGCCGAGCCGCGTGGTGCGCAACGGATGCAGCAGCTCGGGCCCCAGTGCCTCCGCAATGGCCTGTGCCTTGTCGTCGTCGCCGGGATGGAAGCGGTCGTCGGCGGCGCCCGGCGACCAGAACAGCAGGAAGCGCGCCCCATGCCTTTCGTGGAGACGGCGGGCGAGTTCGATGAAACGCTCCGCAGGCCAGCGGTTGGACGGCTTGCGGGCGCTGACGTGCAGACCGACCAGAAGGTGACCGGCGAAATCGGGCGGCAGTTGCGCGAAAAATGTCTGGCGCAAGCCTTCATCGGGCACCACGCGGGCCGGCGGGGCCTCGCCTTCGATGCCGAAGGGCGCGGCAAGCCGAAAAATATCCTCGACCTCGTGCAGACCATCGCCGCTACCGTAAGGCACACCCGTATCAACGTGCTCCACGCCGCGGCGGTCCGGCTCGGTGAAGCCGACGATGTGCTTCGCGCCCAGCGGGCGGGCCAGCTGCAGCGCACGCGGCAGGAAATGCGCGCCGCCGAGCACGACATAGTCGAAGCGCAGCTTGCGCAGATGGCGGAACAGCATCAGCCGGCGCCAGTGTACGCCGAGTACGGTTTCGCCCGGCTCGCGGTGCTTGGCCTTGGTGTAGGCGAAGACCTCGTCGAGGTCGGGATTGCCCTGCAGGACATCGCGGTTGTAGCTGTTGACCAGGGCTGCGAGATAAGCGTCCGGGAAGCGCTGGCGCAACGCGGCGATCAGCGGCAGGGTACAAACGAGATCGCCGATGTTGTCGCGGCGGATAACCAGGATACGCGGCGTCTTCCCGCTCATGCGTCCTCTCCACGCTTCGCCTCGATCACGCTCCAGCACGCGAAAAAACCGGTGAGGAACATGAACTGCTGCCACATGTGGTCACGCAAAATGCTGTCGACGACACTGCGCGCGCTATAGTCGAAGACGATCAACAACACCACCGCAGCCGGCGCGACAGTGCGCTTCCTGAACGCCAGCAAGGCGCTGATCCAGACGCTGACCACGAACACGACCCACAACAACAGCCCCGGGATACCCACGCCGTCGGCAAAGTCGAGGATGCCGCTGTGGCTGTGCTTTCCGCGCCCGACGTCTGTGTGATAGATCGCATCGACGCCGTAGCCGAAGGCCTGGCGCTGGAAGCCAACACCCAAGGGATAGACCGCGAGCACGTGCAGCGCCTCCTTGGCCCAGGCGATGCGCTGATAGTTCGATTCGTCCACCGTGGCGCCGTCCGGAAACTTCGGCAACCCGCCGGTAAGCCATTCGCGGTTGTGCTGCGTATCCAGCGCGATCGGCAGCGTCGCCGCCAGCGAACGCCAGCGCGGCTGATGCGAAACGATATAGCCGACGAATGCCACGCCGAGCAGCAGCACCGCCGCGGCCACGGCCAGCTCCCGGCCACGGCGTTCGCGCGGCGCCACGGAAATCAGCAGGGCCGCCGTCAGCAGGACCATCAGCGCCAATGCCACAGTGCCGTTGCGCATGTCCTGGATGTAGGAGGCCACCAAGCCTACGGCGAACAAAACCGCTATGGCCGCGTAGCCCAGACCGACCACACCGCGCCGCCCGGCCCGCCGCAACACCAGTTCGGCCAGCAGAAAGGCAAAATACATGTTGGTCAGGTAGTTGGCCTTGTCCATGCTGTCGTTGTTGACGAAGATATTGGCCGACTCCAGACCGCCGTAGCGGCGCATCAGGCTGCCGTGCTGAAGCCAGTGCACCAAATCGAGCCCCACCAGGGCCCAGACGTTCACTGCCAGTACGATGAACAACAGGCGCGCCAGCAGGCGTCGATGATCCGGCAGCAGGTAGGCGGCGCCCAGGCCGATGGCAAAGCTCGACAGCGGCACCAGCCACTGCCCGCCGATCTCGCTGAGCGTCTTCGTGCGGTCCAACGCCCAACCGAAGGCTCCCAGATACATCCACGCGGTGAGCAGCAGCAAAGCCAACAATGCGAGCCAGGGCAGACGGCCGGCCTCGCGCTTCGAGCCGTAGGCAAGCCAGCCGGTCGCACTCCAGATCAAGGCGAGGCCCAGCAGCAGATAGCGCAGCGCGATGCTGTGCTGCAACGGCCACACCGTCATCAGCGCAGTCAGCAGAAAGAGTCCTGACCAGACGAAAAACGGGGAACGAGCCGGGGAATGGGCCAAGGTCACGGGGTAAGGTCCTTTTTGCCGGAACGGCCCGTCGGGCGGGCCAGCTCCAGATGCTTGAGAAAAGACGCGAGACAGCCCAGCGCGATGTGCGCGAAGCCGGGCAGCCCGTCGAGGAAACCGAGGCGAATGATATAGAACTTGATGAATCGGGCAAGCGGACTGCCCACCACCTTGAGTACCGAAGAGTGCTTGCTGGCCGCACGCAGGCGCCCGGCCTGCAGACGCGCATAGCGCACCTGCTTGAGCGCGTAGTCGCACACGCCGTCCTCGGACTCGTGCAGCAGCTCGCCGTGCAGCGTGATCAGCGGCGTGTCGTCGGTGAGCACGGTTTCGTGCACGGCGTCGTCGCTCCATTGCGCGTGCGCACGGTGGAACATACGCACGATATAGTCGGGATAACCCTCGCCGTGGCGCAGCCAGCGTCCGAGGAAGCGATTGCGGCGCGTCAGGCGGCAGGCCTTGGCGCGGTCATGCGTCAACGCTTCTTCGATGCTCGCCCGCAACTCGGGGCTGACGCGCTCGTCGGCGTCCACGCACAGCACCCAGTCGTGCGCAGCCTGCTCCACCGCGAAATGCTTCTGCGGGCCGTAGCCCAGCCAGGGCTGATGGATCACGCGCGCGCCGCAGCGCTCGGCAATCGCCACGGTGTCGTCCGTACTGCCGGAATCGACCACCAGCACCTCGTCGGCAAAACCCAGGCTCTTCAGGCAAGCCTCCAGTCGGAGGGCCTCGTTGAGCGTCACCAATACGGCTGAAACCGCTTCACGCGCCATGCGCGGCCTCCCCATCGTGAGTCGTCAGCACCGCTTCGATTTCCCCCCACACCCGCTCCGACGGAAGCGTACCGAAGCAGGCGGGTTCCACGTCCGCCGAGCCGCGGTACGTACAAGTGCGGCTCATGCAGGGCGCACAGGCGAACTCGGCGGACAAGTGCACCTGCCCGGGACCGTATGTGCCGGTGCGATCCGGACGCGTGGGTCCGTAGAGCGTCACCGAGGGCACGCCAAGCGCGGCCGCCAGATGCGCCAGACCGGTGTCCACGCCGACCACTGCACGCACCCGCCCCAGCACACCGGCCAGTTCGCCCAGCCCCAGCCGCGGCAATACCTCGACCGCTTGCGGCGCGGCCGCGGCAATGCGTTCGGCACGCTCTCGCTCCGCATCGCTGCCCCACGGCAGCAACACCCGCCGACCGGCCTGGGCCGCACGCGCCGCCAGCGCCTGCCAGTACTCCTCGGGCCAGTGTTTGGTCATCCAGGTCGTGCCGTGCAGGAAAACCAGATCCGCCTCGTACGCCGTGGCAGGCAGACGCTCGCGATCGATACCGTAATCGGCATCGGTACCTGGCGGCTCGTAGCCCAGGGCGGCTGCGAACAACTGCCGCAGCCGCGGCACCGCATGCTGATCCCTGGCTACCGCCACGCGATGGCCGTAGGCCAGCGCGGCGAGCGGCTCGCGCGCCGAACGCCGATCCAGCCCCCAGCGCGGACCTCGCGCCAGGCGGGCCACCAAGGCACTCTTGATCAGCCCCTGGGCATCGAGCACGAGATCGTAGCGGCGTTCCCGTACACGCTCCCTGAACGCCCGGCGCTCGCCGCGCGTCGCCCGCCAGTTCCGCCGCCAGCGGCGCAAGCCGATGGGGATCACCCGCTCGACCGCCGGATGCCAGGCTGGGATTTCGGCCAGACCTTCCTCCACCACCCAGTCCACGCGCAGCCCCGGCACGATCCGGCTCGCATCGCTCACCGCTGTCAGCACGTGAATGACGTCGCCGAGCGAGGACATTTTTATCAGCAACAGGCGCATCAGGAGGCGAGGACAGCGGGGAACCGTATCTTCAGCGGGTTCCTCACGCGGCTTCCTCCAGCAGGCCGTCCAGCGCCCGAATGACCCGGTCGGGATGCAGGCCGTGCAGGCAATCAAGATGCTTGAGGGGACATTCGCGCTGGAAGCACGGGCTGCATGCCAGGTCCAGGCGTTCGATGCGCGCATACGGCGACAACGGCGGCGTGAAGCCCGGGTCGGAGGAACCGTATACCGCGACCAGCGGCCGGTCGAGCGCGGCGGCCATGTGCATCAGCCCGGAATCGTTGCTGACCACTGCGCTGGCCTGCGCCATCAGATCGATGACTTCACCGAGCGAAGTTTGGCCGGCCAGGTTGAAACAGTCCGGCCCCGCATCCTGGCATACGGCCTCGGCCGCCTCGAAATCGCGCTGCGAACCGAATACCCAGGTCTGCCAGCCCAGCGTGCGGTAGCGGCGCGCCACCGCGGCGAAATGTGCCGGCGGCCAACGTTTGGAAGGCCCGAACTCGGCACCGGGGCACAGCGCCAGCACCGGCCTGTCGATCGACAGTCCAAGCCGTTCGCGCGCGGCGCGGCCGGCCGAGGGTTCGACACGCAGCCGCGGCCGCGGGCAGTCCTCCAGCTCCGGAGACTTGCCGCGCGGCAGGCCCAGGGCGACGAAGCGCTGCACCGTGCGCGGCAGCTGTCGCTTGTCGAGACGGCGCAGTTCGTTGAGCAGCCCGTAACGGTATTCGCCGCGGAAACCGGTGCGACGCGGAATGCCGGCAAGCCACGGGATCAAGGCGGATTTCAGTGAATTGGGCAGCACGATGGCGCAGCCGTAGCCGCGGCTGCGCAAATCGCGGGCGACGCGGAGCCGGCGGCCGAGACCCAGCTCACCGTGGCCGACCGGCATGTTCACCGCATCGCGCACCTCGGGCATGCGCGCGAGCAGCGGTTCGGTCCAGGCCGGCGCCAGGACGTCGATCTCCAGGCCGCGTTCGCGCAGACGAATGAACAGGCTCTGCGCCATGATCATGTCGCCGACCCAGGAGGGACCGACGATCAGGCATCTATCGCCAGCGGGACTCACGGCCGATGGGCCCGCGCCTTATGCCTCACGCAGCACGTACTCCGTGCCGCAATAAGGACAACGCATGCGCCGTGAGCCGTCCGCTGCCTGCGGCGCCTCGTCGATCGGCAGAAACACCCGCGGGTGTGAGTTCCATAGCGGACTGCCGAGCATCGGGCAGTGCAACGGCAGGTCGGCGGCGGCGATTTCCACGCTGGAGGCCGGCGGAGAGGGATTTTGGTTCGGCTGAACCGCACTCTGCGGATTGGACATGGGCAACCTCGATAAGCCAACGCTCGCGGCCGAGTTGTTGTACTACAGCGAAGTCTAGGGCCGCAGGCCCGCTAGTGTACTGCATTGGGAGCGAGGATACATGCGGCCCGGAGCTAACAGGCTCCGGGCACAGGCAGGATCAGACGTGGGCCAGCCAGTCCTGGTGGGCGTCGAGACGTCCGTGCACCAGATCGAAATAGCGCGACTGCAGCTTCTCGGTGATCGGCCCGCGGCTGCCGGAACCGATCGCCCGGCCGTCCACTTCGCGGATCGGCGTGACCTCGGCGGCGGTGCCCGTGAAGAAGGCCTCGTCGGCGATGTAGACCTCGTCGCGGGTGATGCGTTTCTCGCGCATCGGGATGCCCAGCTCCTCGGCCAGCATGAAGACCGTGCGGCGGGTGATGCCGTCCAGCGCGGAAGTCAGATCCGGGGTGTAGAGCACGCCGTCGTGCACGATGAACACGTTCTCGCCGCTACCCTCGGCGACATAGCCCTCTGTATCGAGCAGCAGGGCTTCGTCGTAGCCACAGGCCGTGGCGTCCTTGACCGCCAGCATCGAGTTCATGTAACTGCCGTTGGACTTGGCGCGGCACATGGTGACGTTGACGTGGTGGCGCGAGAAGGAGGACACCTTCACGCGGATGCCGCGCTCCATGTTTTCCTTGCCGAGGTACGAGCCCCACTCCCAGGCGGCGACCATGCAGTGCACCTTCAGGTTGTCGGCGTGCAGACCCATGCTCTCGGAGCCGTAGAAGCACATCGGACGGATGTAGGCGCTGGCCAGCTTGTTCTCGCGCACCACGTCGAGTTGCGCCTGGCGCACCGCGTCGTACTCGAAGGGGATCTTCATATCGAGGATCTTGGCCGAGTTGTACAGACGCCTGGTATGCTCGTCGAGCCGGAAAATCGCCGCGCCGCGATCGGTCTCATAAGCACGTACGCCCTCGAACACGCCCATGCCGTAGTGCAGGGTATGGGTCAACACGTGCACCTTGGCCTCGCGCCACGGCACCATCTCCCCATCCAGCCAAATCAGACCGTCACGGTCATCCATCACCATCGTCCGTTCTCCACAGTTTGTCTCAAAAGTCAGTCTTGCCCGGTTCCGAAGCAGGCGCGCCAGATACGGCCCACCTCGGCGCGCAGCGCCGCATACTCGCCTGCGTCGACCACGGCCGGCTCGGCCTGAAGGGTCAACGCGTGAATGCGATCGCGAAGCGTGCGGAAGGCATCCGTGAGAAAGCGGGCGTCGTCGGCGTCGACCAGACCGACAGCGGAAAGCCCCTCGAGGATGCGGATATTGTCCGTATAACGCAGCAGTTCCGGATGGTCGTGCGCGTGCGCGAGCACATAATACTGCACCAGAAACTCGATGTCCGCGATACCGCCCGGATCCTTTTTCAGATCGAAGCGCTGCGGATCGGCACCACCCAACTCGCGCCACATCCTCTCGCGCATCTCGCGCACCTCGCGGCGCAGATCGTCGCGTTCGCGGTTTCGCGCGAGTGTCTGCTCGCGCACCGACTGAAACGCCGCCGCCACCTCCGGCGCGCCCGCAATGAAGCGCGCGCGCACCAGCGCCTGATGTTCCCAGGTCCAGGCCTGCTCGAACTGATATGCGGAGAACGCCCGCAGCGAACTGACCAGCAGCCCCGAAGCGCCACTGGGACGCAAGCGCATGTCCACCTCGTACAGCGTGCCGGCCGCAGTATAGGCGGTGAGCATGTGCACGACGCGCTGTGCGAGGCGGGCGAAAAACAGCGCGCCATCCAACGGACGCTCGCCGTCCGTGCCCATCGCGCCCCCATCGCTCTCGTACAGAAACACCACGTCGAGATCGGAGCCGTAGCCCAACTCGATGCCACCGAGCTTGCCATAGCCGACGACCCCGAAACCGGCCGCGTGTCCATCCTGCAGGCGCGGTTCGCCGTGGCGCGCGACGAGCTGGGCGCGCGCCACATCAAGCACCCGCTCCAGAATCGTCTCGGCGATCCAGGTCAGCTGATCGCTGACGCGCATCAGCGGCAACACGCCCATGACGTCGGCCGCCGCCACCTTGAGTACCTGCGCCTCCTTGAAGTGGCGCAGCTGGTCCATCAGCTTTTCCAAATCGTCAGGGACCGTATCGCGCAGGGCAAGCTCCAGTTCGCGCGACAACCCGGTCCGGTCCGGCGGGGCGTACAGGCTACGCGGATCCAGCAACTCGTCGAGCAATAGCGGCAGCCGCGCCAGTTGGCGCGTTATCCAGGGACTCGCGGCACACAGTTTGATCAGCTGGGACAGCGCCAGCGGGCTTTCCACCAGCAGCGCCAGATAAACCGAGCGCCGCGCGATCGCCTGAATGACGCCAAGTACGCGCTCCAGCACGACGTTCGGACTATCCTGACCGGCAGCGGCCTGAACCAGCAACGGCATCAGCCGATCCAGGCGCTCACGGCCGGTTTCGGTCAGCGCACGACAGATCGTGCTGTCGAGCAATTCGACCAGCTTCCGTGCGGCCGTTTCCGGCTGCACGTACCCCATCCCCTCCAGCAGGTCGGCCAGATCTTCACTCTTGCCGTGCGTCCACAAGCGCGTAAAGCGCTGTTCGCCGCGGTCGCGTTCGTCCTCGTCGGCCTGCGGCGCCGCAAATATCTGTTCGAACTGCTCATGCACCCGGCGCATCTGTCCGGTCAGCACCGTTTTAAAAGCATCCCAGTCGCCCCGCCCCATCGACCATGCAAGGCGCTGCCGCCCGGGCTCATCGGTGGGCAGGGCGTGCGTCTGCTGGTCGGCGGCCATCTGCAGCCGGTTTTCCACTCGGCGCAGGAAAGCATAGGCCTCCTGCAATTGGACCTCCGCCCACGGCGGCAACAATCCGCGCTCAACCAGACAGCGCAACACCTCGCGAATGCCGCGCAACTGCAAGCCCCTGTCACGTCCGCCTCGGATCAGTTGGAAGGCCTGACCGATGAACTCCACCTCGCGGATTCCCCCCGGCGACAGCTTGACGTTGTTCACACGCCCCTTGCGCTCGGCTTCCTGGTTGATCAGCGCCTTCATTTCCCGCAGCGCCTGAAACACTCCGTAGTCCAGGTAGCGCCGGTAGACGAACGGTTGCAGTGCCTCGATCAGCCGATCGCCGCCCTCCACATCGCCGGCCACCACGCGCGACTTGATCAGGGCATAACGCTCCCATTCACGGCCGTGCGTCTGGTAGTAGTCCTCGGTCGCGGCAAAGCTCATCGCCAGCGGACCCGCATCGCCGAAGGGCCGCAAGCGCATGTCCACGCGGTAGACGAAGCCGTCGGCGGTCAGCTCCGCGAGCAGCTTGATCAGGCGCTGGCCCAGGCGGACGAAGTACTGCTGATGGTCCAACGGACGCGGACCGTCGGTCTCGCCGCCGTCGGCGTAGGCAAAGATCAGATCGACATCCGAGGAGAAATTCAGCTCGCCACCGCCCAGCTTGCCCAATCCGAGCACGCAGAACCGCATGCGCTGGCCATCGGCCGTTCGCGGCGCGCCATGGCGTTCTTCGAGTTGAGTCTCCGCAAAACGCAAGGCGCGCTCGATGCACACTTCGGCCAGCCAGGTAAGCTCCGCCAGCACCTCGTCCACCCCGGCCTCGCCGGCCAAATCACGCCAGGCGATGCGCGTCAGTTCGACTCGCCGCACGCGACGCAAGGCCTGCATGAAAGCGGGTTCGTCGGCATGCTGCGCAAGCGCCTGACCAACCGCGGCATCCAGATCCTCGCGCCGAGCAGCGCGCGACAGGCGCCCGGAACGCGACAAGGCGTCGAATTGTTCCGGATAGCGTCGGCAGGTTTCGAAGACAAACTCGCTCACCGCCCAGACGTCGGGCAATGCGTCGGGAAGCGCTGACGGCAGCGACAACCCCGACTCCGCTAGGCTTTCCGTATAGACAGCCCAGCGCCGTTCGAATTCCCGCTGCAGTGTAGCGGGCATGCGCTCGACGAGCTGAACGAAAGACTGGGGTAATGACATGGACGTCGAGCCTACTTGGCCGACAGATAACGCACAAGCACATGACAGCAGCCCTCCCCTACAACGCGGGGAAAGATGCATCGCAGATGGTCTGGTGGCGAGTGCGCAACGCAGCAGCCCACCTACCGTGTCCACTTACCCATACCGTACGGTCGGATCGAAAACTCGCGGCGAGGTAGTGAACGAAAAACCCAAACTGGCCGACAAGGCACGCAGAATAAAAAAACCCCGAACAATGTCCGGGGTCAAATACGCAACGATGCAATTTGCACTGATAATCATACGCAAAAAAATATATATAACAACTTGATCATAAATACAAAAAATAATTAAATAATAATCTACAGAATTAATTATCAACCACAGGCAACGAACTATCACTCACTGAACACATCACCGGCCCGGCAAGTTCAAGCGCGCGAGGCAAATGAGCAAACGGGATACGCAGACAAGGCTTACAAAACACGGTGCACGAACATCGAGCGACGGCCCCGCTCAGGTGCTCATTCAGGGCACGCCAAACCCGCTACGCTAGCAACAACTAAAAAGCCTCGACATAGCCGCATCGGGACAAGCTCACGATCCCGCACGACACGACATACACGACAACCCTGAAAGCCGGATTCGAGATTCCTGACACAGACCGGCAGCCCCTCCCCTCATTGACCTACCAACGCCGGCAAAGCAGCGACTATCGCCATGCTCCCGAAACGCCGACGAGAACCCAAAGACCAGGCGGTCGAGCGACTTATTCCCGGAGCACCATTTGCAACCAAAATTCGGGGAAATCTCAAACCATCCGCATCGTTTTCCCACTACGCAAGCGGACATACTGCTTCAATAGCCCTTCACTGCCGATAGCCCAACTCTTCAGCACTCCAAAGAAATCCTTAAAGAGACAGAACAAAAATAAGAATTTAATTATTTCATTAAATTCACATAAAACAACCAATGCGTCGCATCCCAAAACCAAACCAGAGGGAATGAATACGGTATACTTGGCATCATATAATTATTATGAGGGAGCACGTCGACTCCATGGAAACGCCCGCGATGTTCAGCCTCAGACATAAAACCGACGAACTGAAAAAACGCATAGCAGAAGAACGGATGCGCCTGTATCGAATGGCATATGCCTGGTGCTGCGAACCGGCCCTGGCCGACGACCTTGCGCAAGAGGCGCTCGCAAAGGCTCTGCAGAAAATTCACCAGTTGCGCGAACCCGAACGCCTCGAGAGCTGGCTTTACGCCATTCTGCACAATTGCTGGCGTACTTACCTGAGACAGAGGAAACCGGACACGCCGCTGGACGAGGAAATCATCCCCTGCGAAGATAACCCGGAACAACTCAACCAGCGACAGCAGGTCATCGATTCCGTGCGTGCGGCCATCGCCCACCTGCCCCTTGGGCAGCGCGAGGTCATCACTCTGGTCGATCTCAACGGCTTCACCTACGCCGAGGTCGCGGAAGTGTTGGAAATACCCATCGGCACAGTGATGAGCCGCCTCAACCGCGGCCGCAAGGCGTTGCAGTCCGCCCTGAGCGAGCTGGGCCAGGAACAGGAGCCTCGACGAACACCGCTGAGGAGGGTCAAGTGACCCGCGAAGACTACACCCAGGAAGCTTGGCTGCACGCCTACGTCGACGACGAGCTTACGCCCAGCGACCGCTACGAATTCATGCAGCAACTGCTGCAGAATGACGCGCTCTGCGTGCGCATGTGCGAAATCCATCGAACCAAGGAACTCGTGCGCTACGCCTTCGCCGAGCCACCAAGCCCACCGGTACGCCAGACACGCACCAAGTCCCACTCCGCATGGCGCCGCGTTTCGGCCGTCGCCGCCGTGATCGCGCTGATGATGCTGAGTTTCGCCGGAGGACTCTACGCCAACCATGCGGGCCAGCCCTCGTTGCGCGCGACGCTCGGTTCGTTGGGCGCAATCGGGCTGGAGAAAACCGGGGTCAGTACCAACCCCAGCCACGTCCTGCTGCATATCGCGTCGGAAAACAACGTCCGGTTCACACATACCCTGGATCAAGCCGCGCACCTGCTTAAGACCTATCACAAGCAGGGCCTGGTGGTCGAAGTGGTAGTCAACGGGGGCGCTTTGAATCTGCTGCAGGCAGGCGACAATCCCTACGCGGCGCGCGTGCACGCGTTGATGAAGGAATACCCGAACCTGCACATCGTGGCCTGCGGTACCGGCATCGGCTATCTTGAAGCCCGCGGCTTTCCAATCGACCTGATGCATCAGGTGCGGGTCGCACCCTCGGCAGTAGAGGAAATCGTCAAGCGGCTGCGCGAAGGCTGGGTCTACATCAACGCCTGAGCATGCGGTACGCAGCCGGGACACCGCGTAGCACTACCCCAACGCCTCGGCCTGCGAACCGGCAAAGCGTCTGAAATTCTCCTTGGCGATGGCACGGCGATACGCTTCCAGCCCGGTAATCATGCCAGCGTCCATGAGACGGCGAAGTTCTCCGTCCATAGTCTGCATACCGACCAGCGCGCCACTCTGCATGACGGTTTCCAACTGCTCGGTCTTGCCGTCGCGAATCAAATTACCCACAGCAGGCGTATTCACCAGGATCTCACTGACCGCCAGACGCCCCTCGCCATCCGCACGACGTGCAAGCTGCTGGGAGATGACGCCGCGCAGCGAAGTCGACAACATGATGCGCACCTGCGCCTGCTTGCCGGCCGGGAAGGTGTTGATGATGCGATCGACGGTCACGTCCGCGCGGCTGGTATGCAGCGTACCCAACACGAGAATACCCGTCTCAGCCGCCGTAACCGCGAGGCTGATGGTTTCCAGGTCGCGCAACTCGCCAACCAGGATCACGTCGGGGTCCTCGCGCAACGCCGACCGCAGAGCGCTGGAAAAAGTCTTGGCATGACGCCCGATCTCGCGCTGGCTGATCAGGCTGTGCTTGCGCTGGTGCACGAATTCGATGGGATCCTCGATGGTCAGGATATGACCTCGCTTGCTTTCGTTGATCGCGTCGACCATGGCCGCCAGCGTGGT
This sequence comes from Acidihalobacter sp., assembly GCF_037381185.1. Classification (NCBI taxonomy): domain Bacteria; kingdom Pseudomonadati; phylum Pseudomonadota; class Gammaproteobacteria; order Chromatiales; family Ectothiorhodospiraceae; genus Acidihalobacter; species Acidihalobacter sp. The sequence continues at coordinate 77,849 of NZ_JARRQY010000002.1, read as the reverse complement.
CGACTTGCCTGACCCCGTCTTGCCGGTGACCAGCACCAATCCCTGCTTGTGCATGCACAGACTGCGCACCACCGGGGGCATATTGAGAGCCTTCAGGTCCAAGGCCTTGGTGGGTATCGCGCGCATGATCATGCCCAGGCCACCGATGTGGCGGAACAGGTTGACGCGAAAACGCGCAAGCCCATCCAGTTCGTAAGCGAAGTCAGCGCCATCGTCACGCTCGAGTTCCTCACGCGCACGGTTGCCGAGGATCTCCCCAGCCATGGCGGCGACGTCTTCCGCATCGATCCGCTCCGAACCAACGGCCTCCAACTCGCCATTGATGCGCATGCGCAGCTTCTGGCCGGCGATCAGATGCAGGTCGGAACCCTTGCTGTCCAGCAGTTGGTTCAGCAGTGCGTCGATGCGTGCCATCAACCCCTCCCCGCCAATTCGACGCGCGGCAGCAGCGAAGCGTCGGTCACGAAACGCTGGAACTGCTTCTTGTCCTGCGCGTACAGATACGCATCATTGGGATCGACGTCCTTGCGCTGAATGGCCTCGAGCAGAGCCTGATCGAGCAACTGCATGCCCTGGTCACGGCCGGTCTGCATCAGCGAGGGTATCTGGTGGGTCTTGTCGGACAGCAGCAGCTTGCCCACGGCATGGTTCATGACCAATGACTCGATAATCGCGCGCCGTCCATGGCCGTCAGCGGTCTTCACCAGAATCTGCGTCACTACACCTCGTAGATTCTGTGACAGAAAGCTCTTGCCCTGTTCGCGCTGTTCCATGGGCAGCGCGTCGATGATGCGGTCGATAGTCTTCACCGCAGTCGTGGTATGCAGCGTTCCCAACACCAAGTGACCGGTTTCCGCCGCGACCATCGCCATCATGATCGAGTCCGAATCTCGCAGCTCGCCGACCATGATCACGTCGGGGTCCTCGCGCAGCGCCGCACGCAGACCGGCCGTGAAACTCGGCACGTGGGTACCCACCTCCCGCTGCACCACCTGTGCATGCTGACTCTCATGGATGAACTCGATCGGGTCTTCCAAGGTCAGGATGTTCACCGCACGCTGGCGGTTGATGTGATCCAGCACTGCAGCCAGCGTGGTCGACTTGCCCGTGCCGGTGGAGCCAGTGACCAGCACCATCCCCTGATGATGATCGGCAAGATTGTTGATAAGCGGCGGCAGCCCCAGTTCGGAAAGCGAAGGAATGAGTGTCGGGATATGCCGGAACGTCGCACCGATGCCGGTGGACTTGCGGAACACGTTGACCCGAAAGCGTCCGGCATCCTGCGACATATAGGAGAAATCCAGGTCCTCACCCTTGCGGAATTCGGCCTTCTGGTTTTCGGTCAGCAGTTCAAATACGTACCCCTGGAGTTCGCGATCGCCGAGTTCGCGAAACTTGATGGGCATGATGTCGCCGTTCATGCGCAGCAGCGGCGGCACGCCGACGGCGAGATGGATATCGGAACAACCCTGTTCTCGCCCCAGCTTCAGAAACGCATCTATACGCGGCAATTTGTATTCCTCGTCATAGGCGGTGTCCGGCGGCGATGAATGGTTCCAGCGTCCGGCGCACCTCCGCCATGCTCTTGAAGCGCCGCTCGGGCTCGGCCGCCATCATGCGCAGCACCATCGCACTGAGCGTCCGAGAGACCTCGGGATTGCGTTCGTGCGGCGGCTGCGCCCCGCCCTGCACGTGCTTGTACATCACCGCGACGTTGTCATCGCCGGAATACGGCGAACTGCCGGTGAGCATCTCGTAGAAGATCACCCCCAGCGCGTAGATATCGGTGCGCTCGTCGACGGGTTTCCCCAGCACCTGCTCCGGCGCCATATAGCGCGGCGTGCCGACCAGCAGCCCCGTGCGCGTCAGTCGCGTGTCGGTGCCGTCGACCGCGGCGGCCACGCCGAAATCAACGACCTTGACCACGTTATGTTCGTTGATGAGGATATTCCCCGGCTTGAGATCGCGGTGCACGATGCCCAAGGCATGGGCCGCCATCATCCCCGAAGCCACCTCGTAGATGATGTGCAGGCTGCGTTCCAGGCTCAGCGGCACCTTGGCCTTGACCTCGGCTGACAGCGGCGTCGAGGAAAAATACTCCATGCTGATGACGTACATCTCGCTCAGCACGAAAAAATCGTAAATGCGGATGATATTGTGGTGCTCGATCCGCTTGGCGAAATTATGCTCGCGCTGGAAGCGCTTGACCATGCTTTCGTCGGATGCCATCTGGGCATGCAGAAACTTGAGAATGACGTTCTCTCCGCGCGTCAGATCGTCGACCAACACTACTGTGCCGAACGCGCCACGCCCCACGCGCCGAGTATAGCGATAACGATCGCCAAGCATTTCTCCGGCCCGCAACCGGCTGAGGACAATCGGCTTCGAGTCGACCACCGGCACGCTCGGCGTCGACTCCACATCCGAACGGGCGATTGAGGACGGCACCGGACTACGCACACTTGCCCCCGCACTTCCCAGGGAGGAAGAAGCCGACGACTGCGAGTCAGGCGTCTCAAAGCGCTCGCGCAGGCGCGAGGCGCTATCCCGCGCAACCTCTTGTATCTCCTCTTCCGGCGCGCCCTGGGCGACGTCGTCGATCTGTCTGAGCACCCACTCGAGACACCCGGCGTCGGTCAGTTCGACCAGCGTCAGCAACGCCTCGGTACGCACCGTCGGCTCCGCCCGCTTGAGCGTGTCCAGCACGTGCTTGAGCAGCGACGCATCGCCGAGTTTGGCGAGCGCGCGTAAGGTCACCACCACGGTCGAGGCATCGCTCTTGAGCAGCGGCAGCAGCGCCGGAATCGCCGCCTTGGTACCCAGATTGGCCAACGCGTCCACGGCTCTTTCCCGCACCCACCAGTCCGAATCCTTCAGCGCATCGATCAGGTGCTTGAACGACGTTTCATCCTTGATCGAATTGAGTATTTCGATCGCCGAACGGCGGATGAATTCATCGTCGTCGCGCAGCAGTTCGACCACGGCCTGGATCACCCGCGGTCCACCGATGCGCGCCAGCGCATCCGCCGCGCGCGCTCGCACCCACCAATCGTCGTCCTTGATAGCGTTGAGCAGATCCTTGATCGCGCGAACGTCGCCCACCTCGTTGAGCACTTCCACACCGGCACGGCGCACATACTCGGACTCGTCGCGGAGCACATCGATGACATAGCGCAACGTATTGGGATGATTGAGCTTGACAATGCCGTCGACAGCCTGATTCTGCACCGTGATGTCCGCGTCGTGCAGCAGGTGGAACAAGGTATCGACATCGAGCGCGGTAGCTTGCGCCGACAGCGCTTCGAGAGCCCCCTGCCGCACCGACTTGCTTGGATCGTCGAGCAGGCGCTTGAGGGCTTCATGTGCAGCCGGCATATCGAAGCGCCCCAGGATGCGTGCCACACCCTGGCGGATTTGAAGATCCTTCGCGGTCGCCCGGTTGATCAGGTCGGGCACCAGCGCGGTATCCGCGACTTCGTCGAGCAGCCGAAAAGCGGCATTGCGTTCACTGGGATCGAGCACGCCGATCTGGCGCAACAGCCCTTGAGCATCGAGCGCTTCGGAATGCGCCGAGAGCACTTCGAGCAAAGCCGATTTCGGCATACTGGTATCGCCAAGGTATTCCAGCAGCAGGTTGGGGTCGTAGCTTCGCCGGCTGCGCAGAATGCCGACGACCGCCTGCATGGTGCGTGGATCGCTACCGCGCAAAGCCTGGCAGAAATAGTCCAGCGTTTTGCTGTCGAGTATGCGCGTAAGCAGCTGTACGACATGATTCTTGTCCGAACGATCAGACAGAACCAACAGTTTCACCAGTCGCGGCACGGCCTCGGCCGCCGAATCCTTCAGCTTTTGCAGCGTGCGCTGGGCTTCTCCGCTCGTCAATTCCTTGAGTACGAGCGCCCTGGCCACTCTACGCTCCGCCCGAAAATCGCGGAACAGGCTCATGCCGGCCGCCCTCGGCAGACACGAGCCCTCCCTCTATCGCAGACAAACTCCGGCACTCCCACGGCCAGCCCAGACCATGGTGATTCTATCGACCGCAAAAACAAACCGTAACCAGTCTGCAGCATTCAGTCGTCCAACGGAACCACCCGCATGATGTATGCCTTGTTGATCAGAGTCAGACCGCCGCCCTCAAGGAAAATTCGCACGAAACGATCCGTATGCACATTCATATAGTCCAGCAAGCGCTGGCGGTCGGGCGGCAGATCTTCCCGGATTTCCCCCCGGAAAACCGCGCCGTCCATCAACTGGAACTCGGCTCCGATCTGTACGCGCGCCGAACTGGCTTCCTCCTTCGCATCTTCATAATCGATACGGGTGATCGCGTTCTTGCTGTAAAACCGGGTCTGCTCGTGCGGTTCGTCGCCACAGCGGCAAACCAGAAACGGCGCCGGTTCGTTGAGCAGTTCGATAGGCAACTCGTCAGGCTGCATCCCGCGTTCCGGGCAACGCAGATAGAGGCTACCAAGCACCGGACCCTCGGGGTGGATCCATAGACGCACCGATTTCAGCGTCTTGGGCACGATCAAGGACTCGCTACTCATCCTCGTCCTCTCTTCTTTAGATTTATCGACGGTTGATCGAATGTGCTAAAAACTCGTCAAATTGATGGTAGGCCCGTCTCGACGCCGCCCGCCTGAGCCATATAATACGCTACCATATTGGACACCTTTCCTCGCGGACACTTAGCACATATTCTTGAGGCTTGGTAGCGAGAAGACTTCGCCTTAAGCGAAGATCGCTAGTATTTCGCGCGCTCGTCGCAAAACAAGTTCATGCCTACGATAAGCGCATCGGACACACGACCACCAACCTTGGAATACAACGATGCAAACCCTATTCGTACTGATCAAGTGCGCGCTCGGCACGACCTACTCCGTTGCAGAGACGATCATGGGCGAAATCGAGGAGACGTCGGAAGTCTACTCGATTTCCGGAGAGCACGACCTGCTGGCGAAATTCTACCTGCCGCAAGAACGCGACGTGGGACGCTTCGTCACCGATGTGCTCCAGCACGTCGAAGGCATCGAATCCACCTACACGCTGGTAGCCTTCAACGCCTTCGCCTGACCCAGGCCAAAACGGCACTCGACGCCACCGCTAATCCGCGCCCTAGAGATCGTTGCGCCGCCTGAATTCCTCCCGCTCGACCTGGATCCACGTGTAGTTCTCCTCGAGGATTTCCGACACTGCAGACTTCGTGCGGACGGAGGGGGTTGCACCGCTCCCATCTCCACTTCGCGTCCACGATCTGGCGTTCCAGCCCGCCAGCCGCAGTCCCGTCGCTGTGCTCAACAACTACACACGCCCCCCATTTACTTCTCCCGGACCAGTCCTATGCTCAAGGTGAAGATCAAAGCTCTAGTTCCGAATCCAGCGGAGGGAAAGACAGTGCACACCATCCACACCACAAGACGAGTACACAAGGCTTTCGGCCTGCTGTTCGGGGCCGCGCTCCTGCTCGGCGGTCCAACCGCCTGGGCGGACGCCGACGACACTGGAGGAACCCCGCCCTACGGACCGGGCATGATGTGGCGCTACCAAGCCACCCCAGGCGGTGCGAGCGGGAACAGCCCCGCTTACGGCCCTGGCATGATGCGTGGTTACGGAGCAGGATACCGGCAAGGTCCCGACATGATGCGCGGATATGGCTACGGACCGGGCATCGCTGGCTGGGGCGGTCCCGGCATGATGATGGGCGGCGATGCATACGGCCCCGGCATAATGGGTGGCTGGGGTGGATATGGGGCCGACATGATGGGTGGCTATACCGGTTGGCACCGGGCGCCTCTGAACCTCAGCGACCAACAGCGCCGACAACTCGATGACATCCATGCCAAGGCCATCAAGCAGATGTGGCCGTTGATGGGACAGATGCAACTGGAACGCTTCGCCCTCGCCCGCCTGCTCGCCCGCGAAAACCCCGATATGAAGGCGGTGGATGAAGCCTACGACAAATTGAGCCAAAGCGGACGCAAGCTGCTCGATGTCCGTATCCTGACGCATCGCGCCGTCTGGGCGGTACTGACCGCCGAACAGCGCAAGCTGCTTCGTCAAGGCGGCGCACCGAGGCGATAGGCAACGCACTACCCATGCGCACAAAAAAAGAGCCCCGCACAAGGCGGGGCTCTCCTTTCGAACGGCTTGAGGGCCGGGCTTACATCATGCCCATGCCACCCATGCCGCCCATGTCGCCGCCGGCCGGCATCGCCGGCTCGTCCTTCTTCGGCAGCTCGGCGACCATCGCCTCGGTGGTGATGATCAGACCGGCCACGGAAGCGGCGTTCTGCAGCGCGGAACGGGTGACCTTGGTCGGATCCAGGATACCCATCTCGACCATGTCGCCGTACTCGCCGGAACCGGCATTGTAACCGTAGTTACCCTTGCCTTCGCGGACGTTGTTCAGGATCACGGAAGGCTCGTCGCCAGCGTTGGAAACGATCTGACGCAGCGGCTCTTCCATCGCACGGCGCGCGATGCTGATACCGGTATCCTGATCGTGATTGTCGCCCTTCAGGCTCTCGATCGCACTCAACGCACGAATCAGCGCCACACCGCCGCCAGGCACCACGCCTTCCTCGACCGCCGCACGGGTGGCGTGCAGGGCGTCTTCGACGCGGGCCTTCTTCTCCTTCATCTCGACCTCGGTCGCGGCACCGACCTTGATCACGGCAACGCCACCAGCCAGCTTGGCGACGCGCTCCTGCAGCTTCTCGCGGTCGTAGTCGGAAGAGGCTTCCTCGATCTGCGCACGGATCTGCTCGACGCGGCCCTTGATTTCACCTTCGGCGCCGGCACCGTCGATGATGGTGGTGTTTTCCTTGGTGACCTGGATCTTCTTGGCACGGCCCAGGTCGTCCAGGGTGGCCTTCTCCAGCGACAGACCGACCTCTTCGGAGATCACCTGACCGCCGGTCAGCACGGCGATGTCCTGCAGCATGGCCTTGCGGCGATCACCGAAGCCCGGCGCCTTGACGGCGGCGACCTTGACGATGCCACGGATGCTGTTGACCACCAGGGTGGCCAGCGCTTCGCCTTCGAGATCCTCGGCGATGATCAGTAGCGGCTTGCCAGCCTTGGCAACGCCTTCCAACACGGGCAGCAGCTCGCGAATGTTGGAGATCTTCTTGTCGAACAGCAGGATGAAGGCGTCGTCGAGTTCGGCCGACATGTTCTGCTGGTTGTTGACGAAGTAGGGCGACAGATAGCCGCGGTCAAACTGCATACCCTCGACCACGTCCAGCTCGTTCTCGAGGCCGGAACCGTCTTCGACGGTGATCACGCCTTCCTTGCCGACCTTGTCCATCGCGTCGGCGATGATCTTGCCGATCGCCTCATCGGAGTTGGCAGAGATGGTGCCGACCTGGGCGATCGCCTTGCTGTCGGTGCAGGGCTTGGAGATGCTGCGCAGCTCCTCTACGGTCACGGTGACGGCCTTGTCGATGCCGCGTTTCAGATCCATCGGGTTCATGCCCGCGGTCACGGCTTTCATGCCCTCACGGACGATGGCCTGGGCCAGCACGGTGGCAGTGGTGGTGCCGTCACCGGCGACGTCGGAGGTCTGCGAGGAGACTTCCTTGACCATCTGCGCACCCATGTTCTCGAACTTGTCTTCCAGCTCGATTTCCTTGGCCACGGACACGCCGTCCTTGGTCACGGTCGGGGCACCGAAGGAACGATCCAGCACCACGTTGCGGCCCTTCGGGCCCAGGGTCACCTTGACCGCATTGGCCAGCACGTTGACGCCGCGCACCATGCGCTGGCGGGCATCATCGGAAAATTTGACTTCCTTTGCACTCATCTTCTTTCTTCCTCAGAACTGAGTTGATGTCGGTTCAACCGGAGAACAGGACCTTAGCCTTCAATCACGGCAACGATGTCGTCTTCGCGCATCACCAGGACTTCTTCGCCGTCGACCTTGATTTCGGTACCGGCATACTTGCCGAACAGCACCTTGTCGCCGACCTTGACGTCCAGAGCGCGGACTTCGCCGTTCTCCAGGATCTTGCCGTTACCGACGGCGACGACTTCACCGCGCACCGGCTTCTCGGTCGCCGAGTCGGGGATCACGATGCCACCGGGACTGGTGCGCTCCTCTTCCATGCGCTTGATCACGACGCGATCGTGCAGAGGACGAATGTTCATGCCTTGAACTCCTCGGATATTTGAATGGTTGCTGTCAATTCTGCCCGGACTTCTTTTAGCACTCCCGGGCGGCGAGTGCTAATAATAGAGGCCAACAACTCAAAATCAAGGCCTCGGTTCCAACGTTATTCAACATTCACATGCCCACACCGCCCGGGCTGCTCAACGGCGGCGATCGTCAGGAGGAAGATTGCGGTATTCCGCATCGTAGACCCGCCCGCCCGACTGAGCGTCGCCGCCATAGACATGCACCTGGATCCGGCGCAGCCAACGCCTCACGATCGCGCGCCGTACCGGCGGGAACAGGCAAAGCAAGCCGACCACGTCGCTGATCAACCCCGGCACCAGCAGCATCACGCCGCCAACCAGCATCACCATGCCTTCCATCATCTCCAGCGCCGGCACCTCGCCGCGCGCGGTGCACTGCTGCATCCGGCGATAATTCTGCAAACCCTGGCGGCGCAGCAGAACCAGACCCAGCACCGCCGTGCCGACCACCAGCATCACCGTCGGCAAGGCGCCGATCAGCGTGCCGACCTTGATCAGCAGGTACAGCTCCAGGAGCGGAAAGCCCAGCAACAGCAGGGCGAATAAAGGCAATGCAGGCATGCTTTCGATAGCCGTCCGCACGTGGCGGATCCTGTTGAAACGTCGATGTGAGAGTAGACTTGGAGGCGACTCGGCGCGCTTTCAAGGGCGACCGAAATAATTTGCCCGGGCGTTGCATCTAATATCTATGACGAACGACGACGAAATACGCCGGCACGACGGTCCACTGCTGGTACTCACCACCTGGCCCGATGCCGAAGGCGCACGCGAACTGGCGCGCTCACTGCTGCACCAACGCCTAGCCGCCTGCATCAACATTCTCCCGCCGATGACCTCCATATATACGTGGAACGGCAGCGAGGAAAGCGGCGAAGAGCATCAGGTATTCATCAAAACCACATCGGCGCGCTTCGACGCCGTGCGCGACGTCGTCACCAAGACCCACCCTTACGAACTGGCCGAACTGATCGCCGTGCCGATCGTGGGCGGCCTGCCTGCCTATCTCCAGTGGATTGACGAATCGACCTCATGACACGCCTGCTACCCCTACTGCTTGCCCTGCTGCTCACTCCCGCCGCTTATGCCGCACAAAGCGCGGGCGGCGACATCCTGCCGCCGGAACAGGCCTTTCCCGCCAGCGCGCAGGCGCTGAACGCCGACACGGTTGCCGTGCACTGGAACGTCACGCCCGGCTACTACCTGTATGCCGACAAGTTCGCCTTCGCCAGCGACACCTCCGGCATCACCCTCGGCAAGCCGAAAATCCCGCCCGGCAAGGTCAAGGACGACCCGTTTCTAGGGCGCGTGGAGATATTCACCCACGGCCTGACCGTACGCCTGCCAGTCATCGGTTCCGCCCGCGAAGTCACGCTGAAGGTCACCGCACAGGGCTGCAAGGAAAACGCGATCTGCTATCCGCCGTTCACCCAGACCCTGCAGGTGACCCTGCCGCAGCAGAAAACGGCCGCAAGCAGTTCGGAAAGCCCGCTCGCGGCACTGACTGGAGACACCGCGGACAACCAATTCCTGCCGCCCGGCCAGGCCTTCAAGCTTGACCTGCAGACTGCCGGCCCCAACCGGCTGGTCGCGCACTGGGACATCGCCCACGGCTACCACCTCTATCGCGACCAAATCAAATTCAGCCTAGAGAATGCCTCCGGCCTGAGTCTCGGCAAAATCCAGATGCCCAAGGGCGAAGTCGTCGACGACGCCTTCCTGGGGCGGCAAGTCGTCTACGCCGAACCGATCGATGTCACCGTTCCCATCACGCGCACCGCGGGGAGTTCCGGCAGCGGTACGCTGGTCGTGCGCTATCAGGGCTGCGCCGACAAGGGCATCTGCTATCCGCCCATCACCAAACGCATCGCTTTCACCCTGCCGGCCGTCGGCAGTGCCGCCGACGCAGCAACACCTCCGGCAGCCGCATCCACGAGCACTGCAACCAGCCCCAATACGGCGCAGGACAACATCGCCAGCGGCAGCGAACAGGACCGCCTCGCCCGCTTTCTCCTCGACAAGCCGCTCTGGATGAGCCTCGGCCTGTTCTTCCTCATCGGACTCGGTCTGGCGTTCACGCCCTGCGTGTTCCCGATGATTCCGATCCTCTCGGGCATCATCGTCGGCCAGAAGGAAACGCCTTCGACCGGACGCGCCTTCGTGCTCTCGCTGGTCTACGTGCTGGCCATGGCGCTCACCTACACCGTGGCCGGCGTCATCGTCGGCCTCACCGGCGCCAGCGTCCAGACCTGGTTCCAGAACCCGTGGGTGCTGTCGGCGTTCGCCGTGATCTTCGTTCTGCTGTCGCTGTCCATGTTCGGCTTCTATGAACTGCAGATGCCGAATTTCGTCCAGAGCCGGCTGACCGAAATCAGCAACCGCCAACAGGGCGGCACGCTGTTCGGCGTCGCCATCATGGGGTTTCTCTCAGCTCTGATCGTCGGCCCCTGCGTCACCGCGCCGCTAGTCGCAGCACTGCTGGTCATCGCCAACACCGGCGACGCCGTGCTTGGCGGGCTGAGCCTGTTCAGCCTCAGCCTCGGCATGGGCGCGCCGCTACTGCTCATCGGCACGGCCGGGGGCAAGCTGCTGCCGCGCGCCGGCGCCTGGATGGACGCAATCAAGGCGGTATTCGGCGTACTGCTGCTCGCCGTAGCGATTTGGATGCTGTCGCGTTTCCTACCCGCCTGGACCACCGCCGCACTCAGCGCGCTGTTGCTGATCGCCTCCGGCATCTACCTCGGCGCTCTGGAATCCGCCGGCGGTTCAGGCTGGCAGAAGCTGTGGAAGAGCACGGGCTTCGTCCTGTTGCTCTGGGGCAGCCTGGTGCTGATCGGCGTCGCGGCCGGTGGCGGCGGCCTGCTCACACCGCTCAAGAGCGTGTTCGGCGGCGCCGGCGGATCGGAACCCGCCACAGCGGTCCATGCACTTCTGTTCAAGCGCATAAAAGGCGTGCAGGGACTGGAGCAGGCCCTAGCCGCCGCCAACGGCCGTCCGGTCATGCTCGACTTCTATGCCGACTGGTGCGTCTCCTGCAAGGAGATGGAGGAATACACCTTCTCCGACCCAGCGGTGCAGAAAGCGTTGTCGAATTTCGTCCTGCTACAGGCGGACGTCACCGCCAACGATGCCGCCGACCAGGCTCTGCTGAAGCGCTTCGGTCTGTTCGGACCTCCCGGCATCATCTTTTTTGGCGGCAATGGGCGTGAAGAACGGAATCTGCGCGTGGTCGGATATATGCCCGCGGGAAATTTTCTGAAAAAGATCGAACAGGCGCGTTGAATCTTGGCTGTCGCGGTACCTATCCGGGTTCGTTGCGAATGCGCTTCGGGGTTTGCTGTTTCTCGTTAGCGACCGTGCTGGAACCGTGCATTGTTCTGCGCTTAAGGTCCGTTTCGGACGTGGATCAGCACTTGTGGTTTTGATGTTGTGTGAGTAAGGGCTGCGTACTCGTTGGCCCGGGCGATCTGTTTCGGACGCGAATCAGCGACCGGTGATTTCGCTCTGACTCGGTGACGCGCCCGAGCCGATTTGTTCGGAGCATCTCTGCGCCTCGCCCTTTCGGGGCTGGGGCGAAAAATCACTCCCGGCGATTTTTTCTTTGAAATGCGCAAAGAAACCGGCGAAAGAAACGCCCCCGGGATCGCTTGTCCCTCGGGCAACCTCGCGAACGTGCCCCTGAACAGGGCCCGTGAGGCAAGCGATCAGGGAGGGCGAACGTCAAAACCGGGCGAGTCCGAAGCGAAATCGTTCTACATTGGCTGACTCGTAACTCAGCGGCCTAGGGTGCGTTCTGTGTTGACTCCCCGTTTCCCGTGCGGCCTTGCCTCGAGCGTACGCCCCGGCGCGGGGTCGAGCGGCAGGGATGCCGCCCGAGCAGGCTTTGCCAGGATGGCAAGTGCCTGCGGTGCCCCGCGAGGGGGTGTGCGCTCGAGGTTTGCCCGTCAGGGACAAGGCCTTCGGGTGCCTTTCTTTCGCCCCTCCAATCCGCCCCAAAAGAAATCAACCAAGACACGACAAACGGCAGCATTTTCCGGACAACGTCGGCAATTACGCCGAGAACTAGACAAGATGCCCAACGTTCGGCAAACTCCGCGCATTCGCGATCCCGGTCGCGACCACGCGTATTCCAATGCCCAAAGTCCTACTCATAAACGGCCCCAACCTCAACCTGCTCGGCACGCGGGAACCCGCACGCTACGGCTCCGCAACGCTGGCACAGATGGAAGGTGACTGCCGTCACCGGGCACTCGAGCTGGGCCTGGAACTCGTGTGCTTCCAATCCAACGTCGAAGGCGAACTGATCAACCGCATACATCAGGCGGGTCGGGAGAACGTCGATTTCATCGTCATCAATCCCGGCGCCTACACGCACACCAGCATCGCTTTGCGCGATGCGCTGCTGGCGGTCAAAATTTCCTTCGTCGAAATACACATGTCCAACATCCACGCACGCGAACCCTTCCGACACCATTCCTATCTGTCGGACGTAGCGCATGGCGTCATCATCGGACTCGGCGCGCTTGGCTACCGGCTGGCTCTGGATGCCGCCGCCCAGGCCATCGCCCGCCCCGGTCCCATCGAGGTCTGAATATGGATATTCGCAAGGTCAAGAAGCTGATCGAGCTGCTTGAATCCTCCGGCATCGCCGAAATCGAAATCAAGGAAGGCGAGGAGTCCGTGCGCATCAGCCGCGCCAGCTCCACCCCCGCCCCGGCCGTCTACGCGCCCGCGCCCGCCCCGGCCCCGGCCGCCGCTCCGCCGCCCGCTGCTGCCACCGACGAGAAACCGGCCGACAGTGTTCCCGACGGCCACCGAGTGACCTCGCCCATGGTCGGCACGTTCTACTGCGCCTCCTCTCCGGGTGCCAAGCCGTTCGTCGAGGTCGGCCAGTCCGTCAGCGAAGGCGACACACTGTGCATCATCGAAGCCATGAAGATGCTCAATCAGATCGAGGCCGACCGCGCCGGCGTGGTCAAGGCCATCCTGGTGGAAAACGGCCAGCCCGTGGAATACGGCGAACCGCTGTTCGTCATCGAGTGATGCCGTATGCTGGATAAAGTCCTTATCGCAAACCGCGGCGAGATCGCGCTGCGCATCATGCGCGCCTGCCGCGAACTCGGCATCAAAACGGTAGCCGTCCACTCCGAACCTGACCGCGACCTCAAGCATGTGCGCCTGGCCGACGAGTCGGTGTGCATCGGCCCCGCATCCTCCACGGACAGCTACCTCAACGTTCCAGCAATCATCAGCGCGGCAGAGGTGACGGACGCCACAGGAGTCCATCCCGGCTATGGCTTCCTGGCCGAGAACGCCGATTTCGCCGAACGCGTTGAATCCAGCGGCTTCACCTTCATCGGCCCCAAGGCCGAAACCATCCGCCTGATGGGCGACAAGGTCTCGGCCAAGCGCGCCATGATCGCCGCCGGCGTGCCTTGCGTACCCGGTTCAGAGGGTCCGATCGGCGACGACCCCGACGAAACCCTGCGGCTGGCGCGCGACATCGGCTTTCCGGTGATCATCAAGGCCGCTGCCGGCGGCGGCGGGCGCGGCATGCGTGTGGTGCACAGCGAGGGCAGCCTGCTCAACGCGGTCGCCATGACCCGCACCGAGGCCAAGTCCGCATTCGGCGACGGCACGGTATACATGGAGAAATTCCTCGGCTCGCCGCGCCACATCGAGTTCCAGATCCTGGCCGACACTCACGGCAACGCGATACATCTCGGCGAGCGCGACTGTTCCATGCAGCGCCGCCACCAGAAGGTCGTCGAGGAAGCCCCGGCGCCCGGTATCAGCATCGAGCAGCGCGAGCGCCTCGGCGCCCGCCTGACCGAGGCGTGCCGCTCGATCGGCTACCGCGGCGCCGGTACCTTCGAGTTCCTGTACGAGAACGGCGAGTTCTACTTCATCGAGATGAACACGCGCGTGCAGGTCGAACACCCGGTCACTGAAATGGTCACCGGCATCGACATCGTCAAGCAGCAACTGCTGATAGCCAGCGGCGAGGAACTGCCCTTCACGCAGGACGACATCGTCCTGCGTGGCCACGCCATCGAATGCCGCATCAACGCCGAAGACCCGCACAGCTTCATCCCCTCACCGGGCACCATCACGCAGTACCACGCCCCCGGCGGCCCCGGCATCCGCGTCGACTCGCACATCTACAACGGCTACCGCGTGCCGCCCTACTACGACTCTCTGATCGGCAAGCTCATCGCCCATGGCGAGGACCGCGCCTCGGCGCTGGCGCGCATGCGCGGCGCGCTGCAGGAAATCGTGGTCGACGGCATCAAGACCAACATCGAACTGCACCAGAATATCCTGAGCGACACCGCCTTCATCGAGGGTGGCACCAACATCCACTATCTCGAAAAGAAGCTCGGGCTCTGAGCCCAGACCGCGGATGCCCTGGCAGAACCTGATCCTGACCACCACGCGCGAGCAGGTCGAGGCCGTCGAGGCGCGCCTGCTCGAGGCCGGCGCCCTGTCCGTGACGGTCAGCGACGCCGGCGACGTGCCGGTGCTGGAGCCCGCCCCCGGCGAAACGCCTCTGTGGCCGGAAAACATCCTGACCGCGCTGTTCCCGCAGGACGCGGAGCCGGCGCCGCTGGGCGCGGCGCTGGCCGCCGAATTCGGTCTGGCGGCGCCACGCGTGGAAACCGTAGAGGACCAGGACTGGGAGCGTGCATGGATGGACGACTTCCAGCCGCTGCGCTTCGGCCGTCGCTTATGGATCTGTCCCAGTTGGCAGGAACCGCCCGAGGCTGACGCCGTCAATCTCGTCCTCGATCCGGGACTGGCCTTCGGCACCGGCACCCATCCGACCACCGCATTGTGCCTGGAATGGCTGGACGCCAATCCTCCCTCCGGCGCGCTGGTGCTCGATTACGGTTGCGGCTCGGGAATCCTCAGCCTGGCGGCCCTCAAGCTCGACGCCCGCCACGCCTGGGCCGTCGACATCGATCCCCAGGCACTGGTCGCCACCGAGGCCAACGCCGAGCGCAACGGCATCGGCGCCGGCAATCTTTACGCCGTCGAACCCACGGGGCTGCCGCCGCTCGAAGCGGACCTGGTGATCGCCAACATATTGTCCGGACCGCTGGTCGAACTCGCGCCTTTGCTGTGCGAGCACCTCAAGCCGCATGGCCGGCTGGTCCTGTCCGGAATTCTGGCCGAGCAGGCCGATGCGGTACATGAAGCCTATGCCGCTTACATCGACCACTGGGAAGCCGATGCGGTTCGCGAAGGCTGGGTGCGCCTCGCAGGTCAGCGCAGCGCTCAGACCGGCTGACCAGGCCAAACGAAACGAACCACTCGGCAGTATTGAAAAGCAGCGAACGGAACTAACGTCATTACGACCCAAGCTCGGCTAAACTCATCCGCCGAGACGCAATCGCCTGATGATAGACTCAATTCCATGTACGTCGAGTGTCCCCATTGCCAAGCCCTGTTCCGCATCACCAAGGCCCAACTCGAGGCCGCGGAGGGTTGGGTGCGCTGCGGTGAATGCGGACACATTTTCGAAGCCGGCGAAACGCTGAGTTCCCCCGAGGAACAGACGCCGCAAGCGCCCGAGCACAATACGCATGAACTATTCGCCGATACGGACCAGGCAACTTTCGACCTCGGCGAACCCACAGTCCCTCAGGAATCGCCGCCAGAATCCCAGCGTCCGAAACGACGACTCGGCGGGCGATCCAGTACCCTGCTGTGGAGCGCCGCCATCCTCGTACTGATCGCGCTGCTCGGCCTGCAGTATCTGCTCAGCCAACGCGATCAGTTCGCCCGTTATCCCGAACTGCGTCCAGTTCTGGCTCAACTCTGCCGCGTGACGGGCTGCGAACTCCCGCCGCAACGCGACCTTGCCGCCATCGAGCTGAGCAGCCGCAACGTGTTCACGCACCCGAACATCCCGCATGCGCTCATGGTCACGGCGACGATGATCAACAACGCGCCGTTCCCGCAGCCTTACCCGATGCTGCAGATCAGCTTTTCCAACCTGGATGGACAGACCGTCGCGCTGGGCCGTTTCAAGCCGACGCAGTATCTTCCAAAGGGCGTCGACCCGCACGGTCTGATGCCGGTCGGCAAACCGCTGCACATCAGTTTTTCGGTGGACGATCCCGGCCAGCAGGCCCTGGCCTACGAGTTCAGTTTCCGCTGACGCTCCTGGTGATTTCAGGCGGGAGGGCGCTTTACACCCACCCGCCTAGCGACTATCGTTTTGTCCCGCCACGGGCATAAAACATCCACACATAAAATGCATATAGGCTCTTTCCCGCTCGGTACGCCGCTGATACTCGCGCCCATGGCGGGCGTCACGGATCGTCCCTTTCGGACGCTTTGCCGACGCCTGGGTGCCGGCCTCGCCGTGTCGGAGATGGTTACCGCCCGCCCCGAGTTGCAAGCCAGCGACAAGACCCGTCTGCGCCTCGACCACGCCGGCGAGCCCGATCCGCGCAGCGTGCAGATTGCCGGCGCCGATCCGCAGATGCTCGCCGAGGCCGCGCGCCGCAACGTCGACGAAGGCGCCCAGATCATCGACATCAACATGGGCTGCCCCGCCAAGAAAGTCTGCAGCAAGGCCGCGGGATCGGCGCTGCTGCGCGACGAGAAGCTGGTGAGGCGCATTCTCGAGGCCGTGGTCATGGCCGTCGACGTGCCCGTCACGCTCAAGATCAGAACCGGCTGGTGCCCGGAAACACGCAATGCCGTAAGTATCGCCAGACTCGCCGAGGCGACGGGCATTCAGGCACTTGCCGTGCACGGCCGCACCCGCGCCTGCGGCTTTCGCGGTGAAGCCGAGTTCGAGACCGTGCGCGCGGTCAAGCAGGCGGTCGGCATACCGGTCGTCGCCAACGGCGACATCGACGGGCCCGAGAGCGCCGCCCGCGTACTACGCGCCACCGGCGCCGATGCGGTGATGATCGGCCGCGCCGCGCAGGGACGCCCCTGGATCTTTCGCGAGATCGCCCACTATCTCGCCACCGGCGAGATGCTGGCGCCGCCGGACTCGGACGAGATCGAGACTATCATGCTGGGACATTTGGACGACCTGCACGCCTTTTACGGCGAGGCGCGCGGCTACCGCGTCGCCCGCAAACACATCGACTGGTACCTCAAGGACCAACTCGCCCGCGACCGCGACGACGCCCGCGAATGGCGCGCAAGAATTCTTTCGGCCGAAGGCACCATAGCCCAACGACGCCTGCTGTCGGCTTTCCTGCACCGTTCCGACAACGGAAGTCTCGCCGCATGAGCGCAACCAACGTCACTCAACTGAACGTCCCGGCCGAGCACACCCAGGACGGCTGCGACACCCTCGCCAATGCAGTGCGCCACGCAATCGACGGCTATTTCGCCGCCCTGGACGGCCATGAACCCAACGCGCTGTATCGCATGGTTCTGGCAGAAGTCGAACGGCCGCTGCTGGAGGCCGTTCTGGAACAGGCTCAGGGCAACCAGTGCCGCGCCGCCGCCTTTCTCGGCATCAGCCGCGGAACGCTGCGCAAGAAACTCAAAGAATACGGACTAGGCTGATTCTGCCGGCAGCTGTCTGCTTTCCCGCCGTATCCTTACATCCCGCCTTTACGGTCGTCCCATCGGACGACGTACAAAGCCTCAAGGCACGATCAACGCCCGGCTCACGGACTGCAGCAAGCCACTGCGCCGCAGCTCGCCCACGCACTCCTCCACCGCCTGCATCGGCCCGGTCAGCAGATGTCCGCCGGAGGCGTCCAGCGCTGTGGCCTGAACCTTGGGCGCACAGCGCGGATGCGTGCCGCTGGTCAGGCGCACGGAGGCGACCTCGCGCAAACGCGAATCGTCGTGGCGCAGCAACTCCGCCGAGCGCACCATGCCGAGCCGGCGCAAATGCCGACGCAACAGCGTCGCGCGGCGCTCGGGCACGCTGAACCCCAGCAATACGGTACTGATCCCTTCGACCGCCGCCTCGCTGTTCTGAATCAGGCGCAGAGACACCGCCCAATAGGCGCATACCGCGCTGATACGCGCCAGCGCGCCGCTGCGGTCGACCACTTCCAGGCGCATCACCCACTGAATCGAATTCACCGCACACCCTCCCACTGGCGCAGCTTGTCGGCCACGCCACGCCCTACCGCCAGCAGATGCGCCTCCTCGTCCGCCGCGAGATCGAGCGGATCCACCTGCAGCCATCCCTGATGGCCGACCAACACCGGCACGCCCAACACGCCGTGCAAACCCGGCCAATCGTCCTCCAACGCCACCTGCGCCGCCATCACCGTCTGATGCCCCGACAGCACCACCCGCAGCATGTCGATGGTCGCGTTGGCCGTGGCCACCGCCGTCTTGGCGCCGGAATAGTGCGCTGCATAGGGGCGCAGCGCCACGCGCAGATCCGGCGCCAGCGTACGCACGTGCGCAAAAGCCGCCCGCAGATCGCCCGCGCCGATCATCCCACGCACCGTGCTCAACTCCTGAGCCAGCGTGGCCGGGTAGGTTTCCGCGCTAAGCCCGCCGCGCAACTGCGCCTTGAGTTGATCCGTTTCTTCGGTGTCGAAGCCGTGCAGCCGCAGCACCGACCAGGTCGGCACCAATCCGGCACCGTGTTCGCCGAGCATGTAGGTCTGCACGCGCTGGCGCGTGATGCCCAGATCGCCGGCGATTTCGCGCCGCAGACGCAGCGTATCCTGATACGCGCCCATGCCGAACACCCGGTGCCGCCCCAGATGGCGGGCAAACACGGACACGCCGAGTTCCACCGGATTGCTCACCACGATCACCAGCTCGTGCCCATGCCCATGGCTGGCGAGCGCCTCGGCATAACTCTCGAACAGAGGCAGATTGGCCTGTGCCAGAGCTTCCCGGGTCATCGGCTGGTTGGGATCGGTGGACAGGGTGCCGCCGGCGGCAAACACCACGATATCCGCGGTGATGTCCTCCGGCGTCAAGGTCACGTCGAGATCCGGCGCAGCCTCGAAAAAGGCGTCGCGCAAATCCACCACCATGCCGCGCAGACGCGCTTCGGCACTCGGCCGACCAACCAATTGCACACGGTCGAGCGGCCCCAGCAGTCCCTTGAGAATGAGCTGCACCACGATCTGCTGACCGGTCATTCCGGTCGCACCCACTACGGCAATGTCCATAGACCTCGATCACCAATCCTCAGGTTTGACCAAACGCTCTACCTTGAAGCACGGTTGATGCCAGCACCGCAGCACGGCCATGCTTCCATGAAGCCGCAATCCTCACGCCGATTCTTTGCACCAGGATGGAGCGTTCTGCCCAGCTCCGTCCTACCGATGGCGCAAGTGCCCGGTTGACGGCGCGGAAGAGTAGCAGTTTAGTGTCAGTGAAAACGATCCGGAGTGGCACATGAGAGAATGGAAGTTGACGAACGCCATATCCGCCCCCCGCTGCGGGAATAAGCTGATGGACTGGACAACCTGGAAAGAGACCCACCTGTTTCGGCTCGCAGGCCTCTGCGGCACGGCATTGTTCGCCCTCCCGCTGGCCGGCTGCGCCGGCGGCTCCGCGCGCACCAGTGCAGCGCCGCCGATCTGCCGGACCAACCAGCTTGCGCTGCGGGCCGGCCAGGCCGACGCCGGCATGGGCCACGTCACGCAGGCTCTCGTGCTCGAACGGCGCGGCACCGGAAGCTGCCGACTGTTCGGCACACCCCGCGTGCAACTGCTGGATTCGCACGGTGCTCCGCTGCCAACCGTACAGCGCACCACACCCTACCCTCTCGTGCCCGGTCGGATGCCGCCGATGATCCGGCTCGCGCCGGGAGAGAAGGCCCACTTCACGGTGCACTATGCCACCGCCACCGGTTATGGCTCGGAGCGCTGCCCAACCGCTGCGGCGCTGGCTGTCACGCCGCCGGGCGCGACAGGCACGCTGCATTTGAAGTTGTCGATTACGGCCTATGGCGGCACGGTGGCGAAACTGATCTGCGGCGAACTGCTGGTTTCCGCACTGTCGCCCGGAGCACCCTGAGCGGGCGCGGCTTCACGCCAGCAAATGCCGAACGCCCTCCACCCCGGCGGTCAGGAAGCGCAGGCCGATGTAGGCCATCACGAGGCCGATCACCACGTTGATGATGCGCCAGGCGGTCGGCCGGGTGAGCCACGGCGACAGGCGCGCCGCCAGCAGCGAGATGCTGTAGAACCAGATCAGCGAAGCGCTCATCGCGCCGGCGGCGAACGCCCAATGGCTGGCGCCGCCGTACTGCACCGAGAACGCGCCGACCAGCACCGTGGTGTCCAGCCATGCGTGCGGGTTGAGCCAGGTGAAACCGAGGGTGGCCAGCACGGCCCGGCCTGCCGACTGGCGCGGCTGGCCGTTGCCGAGCCCGATGGTCGGGTCCCCGCGCCAGGCGGCGCGCAGGGCATGATAGGTGTAGACGGCCAGAAATGCCGCGCCGAAGAAGTAGAACACGTATTCCAGCCAGGAGACGCGGGCGATGAACGCGCCCAGGCCGTTGGTGCCCAGCAGGATCAGCGCGAAGTCCGACAGCGTGGCCACCGCCGCCACCAGCCAGTGATGTTCGCGCTTGAGCCCCTGGCGCAGCACGTAGCTGTTCTGCACGCCGATGGCCGCGATCAGGCCGAGACACAGCAACAGGCCATTGAAATACGGATCGATCAGCTGGGCACCGTCAGGCAACATGCGGCGCCTCCCGCTCAGCGAGCGTCACGCAATAGCTCGATCAGATCGGTATCGCCGAAATCGACACCCGCTTGGGACAACAGCGTGGTCGCCTGGCCGCGGTGGTGCACCTGGTGCAGGAACAAATGGCTGATCAGCCCCGCGTAGCGCTGCGTATAGGGTTTGCCTGCCATATTGGCGTAGCTGACGTCGTCCTCGAGATCGGGCGGAGACAGGGCGTCTATCCAGTCGATGATGAGCCGGTCCAGCCGCACGCGCTCCTCGCCCAGAGGGCCGAGATCGTCGAACAGAATCGTCGTCAGCCAGGCAGGACGCGGCTGCTCGCGCACATAGGCCAGCACCTGCGTGCTGGCAGAGTGAGCGGAAAAGCGCTGCAGCCAGACGATGTCGGCCACCATGATGTGATTCAGCGTACCCAGCACCGACTTGAAGAACGCCCCCCGATCGCGGCGCAATTCCGCGTCCGACAGCTCGCCGGACGCGGCGTACAGGCGTTCGTTCATGAGACGGTTGTAGGCGGCGAACAGCTTGAACTGTTCCAGCATGGCGTCGACCATCGATCAGATCTTCTCCAGCTCCAGCGGCGCCTCGCCGTAGACCTCCTTGGCCAGCGGACGCAACGCCGAGCGCAGCCCTTCCTCGAGCACGGGGTGGTAGAACGGCAGGGTCAGCAATTCGGCCACGCTCATGTTGCGCTGGATCGCCAGCGCCAGCAGGTGGCCGATATGCTCGGCGGCCGGGATCAGCACCTCGGCGCCGAGCAGCTGTCCGGTGCCGCGCTCGGCGTAGATGCGCAGGCGCCCCGCGGCCTCCAGCATGGCCAGCGCGCGCGGCTGCTGGGCGAAGTCGAACTCGCCGATAGCGACGTCTTCACGCCCAGCCAGTGCTGCGTAGGACTCTCCGGCGACGGCGATCTGCGGCGTGGTGAAGGCGATGGCGAGCGGCACACGCCGGCGGAACCGGGCCGGACCGTGCAGCGCGTTCCAGGCGGCGATGAAGCCTTCGTCGGAGGCCTCGTGCAGCACCTGCAGTTCGCCGTTGACGTCGCCGGTGATGAACACCGGCAGATCGCCGACGCGCAGGGTGTGGCGGTCGAACTCGGGCAGACCGCGACGATCCAGCGGCACGCCCAGCGTTTCCAGACCGAGACCGTCGACATTCGGTCGCCGGCCCATGGCCGCCAGCACGGCATCGAAGCTCTGCACCTGCTCGCCATTGTCGACCACGATGGCGCCGCCCTCGCCTTCGCGCAGCTCCACCGCGCGCCCGAGGTGCAGCGGGAACTCGGCGCCCATGAGGCGCTCGGCCTCGGCCTGCACCACCGGATCGCTAAGCGGACCCAGGCTTTCGCGCATTTCGTAGCCGGCCACGTCCAGCCCGAGCCGCGCCAGCGCCTGGCCCAGCTCGAGACCGATCACGCCGAGCCCGATCACCGCGATACGCTGCGGCAATTCGGGCTGTTCGAACAGGTTATCGGTGGTGAAGACGCGCTCGCCGAAGGCCAGCCACGGCTCAGGCACCACCGGGCGGGTTCTCGTGGCGACGATGATCCGCTCGGCCTCGATGACTTCCTCACCGCCGCCGTCCAGCTCGACTACGATACGCTGCGGGCCGTCCAGCCGCGCACGGCCGGCGATGCTGCGCTCCCCGGCCTTGTCGGTGGCGCCGAGCACGCCGGCGACGCGCGCGTCGCGGTAGTCGCGCACGCGCTGCAGCACCGCCGGCAAATCCACGCTCAAGCCCGCGCCGCCGCGGATCCCCAGCGTG
The DNA here is from genome assembly GCF_037381185.1 of Acidihalobacter sp. Classification (NCBI taxonomy): domain Bacteria; kingdom Pseudomonadati; phylum Pseudomonadota; class Gammaproteobacteria; order Chromatiales; family Ectothiorhodospiraceae; genus Acidihalobacter; species Acidihalobacter sp. The sequence goes on along the minus strand of NZ_JARRQY010000002.1, from coordinate 55,238 downwards.
TCCAGTGCATGGCGGCGGTAGTAGTCGTCGGCAGCCTGGATCAGGGCCTTGGAGGGCATGCAGCCGACCCGCGCGCAGGTGGTGCCGTAGGGGCCGTGGTTGACGATGACGTAATCATCGGTGTGCTTGCGTATCTGGGCGAGCGCGGTGAGACCGGCGCTGCCGGCGCCGAGTATGGCGATGCGGACCTTGCGCATGAACGGACACTCCATGTCGGGGGAAAGAGACGGTTTCCCCCAGTCTACTCGCTCCTGAGACCCAGGCGCAGCCTACCGCCAGGCCATCGGCGCTCACTCGGCCGACAGGTACGTACCGCGCAGATTGCCGGGCGCCGGCAGCGGCGTCTCGATGCCGGTGGACTGATCGGTCTTCACGTGGCGGTAGACGTTCTTCGGCGGGGTGACGGTGGCGTCCCGGCCATGCACGAAGGACTGCTCCTGGACGATGATCCGATAGGCCTTGTCGAGCGTCAGCGCCCGTTCGCGCGAGGGATAGAGCAGCAGCGCGATGTCATGCCCGAGGCGCTCGCGCATCGCCGGCTTGAGCTTGCCGCTGGCATCGAAAAAGCGCTTGCCGACCTCGCGGTTGGCACGGAATTCGTCGCCGGCGCCGTTGGCGCGCAGATAGGCGGCGTAGAAACCCTGGCCGTCGGCCTGGAGCGGATCGGCCAGGCCGCGCAGATACTTCGTCTGCGTCCAGTGATACCAGCCGTCCTGACGGGCGGGCGCGACCAGTTTGCGCTGGAAGGAGAAGATGCCGTCGGTGGTGATGCCCAACCCCGAATGGCAGCCCATGCAGAACACGGTTTCGGCGTAGGTCTGCGGACGCAGATCGCCGCGGGCGTTTTCGATGAAGCCCTGGTAGACCCAGCCCTGGCCATTGCGCAGGCCGCGCTCGGCGTTGCCGACGAACTGGGACGGGCGGTCCGGAAAATCGTTTTGCTCCTTGAACTCGCCCAACGCGGCCTCATGCAGATCGGAATAGCTGTGCCAGCGCGTCTTGCGCGCGTAGCGCAGCTCCTTGAGGCGCGCGGACAGGCGCACGTTGCCGTCACCGGTCGGATCGACGTAACGCACGCTGTGGAGGAATTCGGTGCCCTCAGGGAACAACCCGGCGGCCAGATGCAGACGCCCCGCACGCTGCAGCGTGCCGGCACGGCCGACGTAGTGCATGTACCGGCCTTCCAGCGGCGCCCAGTCGTAGCGCACGCGACGCGCCTGACCGAGACGCCCGTCGCCGTCGAGATCGACTCCGTAGCGGCGTTCGTCGGTGGACGGCAGCGGCACGTCGGCACGCTTGATCACGGCTTCGACGATGGCCAGGTTGATGCGGTACACGGCAAGGTCGAAATGTCCTTCCGCCGATTCCCGGAACGGCCCGGCCAGACGGATCAGGATGTCGTCGGTGGAGCCGTTGGTCGGCCAGAAGGTGCCGAGAAAGGGGTAATAGGCATAGGCACGCCAGCCGGTATAGCGCCCGTCGGGCGCGCGGTCGAAGCCTTGCGCGTCGAAATGGAACCAGGCGTCGGGCGTGTAGCCGTCCCAGCGGCCGTTGCCGTCGACGTCCCAGCCTTTGGGCGGTTTGCGCAGCCTCGCTGCCAGCAGCAGCGTGTCGCCGCGGCGGTAGTTGTCGGTGCGGATGTAGCTCAGGATGTCCTCGTCACCCATCAGGTGCACGGCGAGGCTGCGATCCTTGAACAGGTTGACCCAGTGATTGTCCTGCGCCGGCTGCGGAAAGGTGTATTCGCTCTGCAGGTCCGCGTCGTCGACATAGTTCGGTGCCTGCGAGGCGACGTGACAGGCATAGCAGGGATTGTGCACGGCGCCGTTGGCGGCACGCGTGCGGGTGTAGCACTGCGGCGGGATGTAGGCGGTGGCGTTGGCGAGCGTGTCGTCGGTCAGATCGAGGGCGCGCGCCGGCGGCACCGGGAGCAGAACACACAGCGCGGCAATGGCCGACAGGTATTTGAGCGGCAACGGCATCGGACACCCCCCAAGGATAATGCCCGGACGCCGGCCCTGCCGGCGCCCGGGCGAATGCGAACGCCCTTACTTGGCATCCATGGCGGGGAACGGCCCGATGTAACCGGTGTAGGCGCGTCGCGCCTGACTGCCTTCCGGAGCCTTGTCTTCGTCGGACTCGCCGTAGGGATGCTGGATCACACTCATCAGGTAGGCATGCCCGTTGATGTTCGGATACCAGTACACACCTGTGGTCTCGGAACCGTAGGGCGTGGTCTCGATGCGTGAGAGCTGACCGTCCTCGAGGCTATAGGCCCACACGGCGTCGTTCTGATGGCCGGGGCCCGTGTCCTCGCCGATGATCAGCGTGGCGTAGCCGTCGATGAAGGTGAGATTGTCCGGATTCGCGATGCCGTTGATGGCGCACTTGTTGTTGGCGAGCGCACCACGGTAGGCCGGGATCGGACTGTTCTTGTCCCAGGCCTGCGTCATCTGCCCGGCCACCAGGCCGTGCATGGACTTGGCGACATAGTCGCTGCCCACAGCGGCATCGCTGCCGAGCGGCAGGCGATAGACCACGCCACAGCGGTTGTAAGGCAGGCGCACATCGTTCGGCCCGCCGGCATCATACTTGTCGGTCGGCTTGCCGTTCTTGGCGTAGTCTTCCATGCCGCGCGCGACCTCGCTCATCGACACGAACAGCGAGCGCGTAGCCGGATCGAAGGCGATGCCCTCCTCCTTGCGGAACTCGGTGGTCGCGCCCATCAGCGCGGCGTAGCGGCGCGTCTCCAGACGCGAGGCGACCTTCTCCATGCCGGGCTTGATCATCAGGCACTCGTGGCCGGCGCTGGTGTTGATGTCGCCGTAGCCCGCCGGACAGGAGCCGTCGTCCTTGTTCGGCGCGGCAGAGGCGAAGATATCGCCGAAACGCGGTGGTCCCTGATCGAGCACGCCTTTGATCTGCGCGTCCGTGGCATGCCCCAGATCGACCCAGGACAGCTTGGCGTTGCCGCCGTGCTTGGCATCGAGCTGCAGCCAGGTGGCGGCGTAGAGCGTGCCGGCGGACAGGTCGCCGGGCTTGTCGGCGATGAACATGTAGAAGCCGACGTTGGTTCCGTCATCGGAGATGTAGACGGTGCGCTGGTCGGGCATGACCTTGGCCAGTTCGATGGCCAGACGCCCCATCGAATAGTGCGGCATCACCTGAGTGGCGCCCTGCGCGTTTTCCACCGCCACTTCCACCGGATAGCCGTAGTAGTACGGATTGATCCTGTGCAGATCGCCGTCGGTGTAGGCGCCCATGGCGTTGTAGTAGGGATCGATCTTGCCGGTCGCGGAATTCCACTTGGCCGCATCCGGCTCGTATTCCTCGCTGCCCAGATGCGAACCCCAGGGTGTCACGCTGCCCGCGCAAGGCACCCATAGGCCATGGATGGCGGAGAAATCGATGTTGCGCGTCCATTGCGCGGAGAGTTCGCCGGATTCCGCGTCCTGCCCCAGCTTGGTGAGGTACATGGCGCCGGGGCGCGATTCGAAATGCGAGATCATGAACAGTGCGCCGTCCTTCTGGATCAGCGAACTGAAGTCGTTGGAATCGGAAATGGCGTGCGATCCGTCGGCCGCGACCAACGGCTTGCCGTGCATATCCACCAATTCGCCGAACACCCCACCGCCCGCCTGCTGACCGGAGCGCAGGATGGTGTGGTAGCCGATCTTGTGAGCCAGGCCGTTGACGACAACCAGATCGCTGGCCTGCACGGCGCGCTTTTGCGCATCAGTGACCGGCACGCCGACCTCGGCGAAAGTCAGACTCTTACCCGTGGTAGCAACCTGTCCACCGGTGGTCGAGCAGGCGCCCAAGGCAACAGGAATCAGCGCGGCAGCGACGGCACGCGCAACATGCGTCATTTTCATCGTGTCCCCCCTCAGGAACGTGTTTTTAGCCCCAGTACAGGCTAATCTGGGAACGTGACAAGGCCATGACCAAAATCAACAAGGAACCAGGGCAGTATTGACGGCATCGCCTCGCGGACTAGAATCCCAACGCAGACCTGAACGCAACTCTCTCCGCACAAGATTGCGCGAGCCCTACGGATGCGAGCAAATGCGGGCATGCCTGTGCTGAGACGAGATACCTTTGCAACACAACTACAGCGATTCTTACGGAGGAGATCATGCTCAATTTTCGTGTGAAACACTTGGCGAGCGCCGTCGCCCTGTCCTGCGCCTGCTTGGCAGGTCATGCAATGGCCGCCGAACCCACGGTTGACGTACTCAACTGGTGGACATCCGGCTCTGAATCCAAGGCGATGGGCGTCCTGCAGCAGATGTTGAGCAAGCAGGGCATCAAGATGGTCAACGATGCCGTTGCCGGCGGCGGCGGCGGCAACGCGCGCACCATCCTCAAGTCCCGCATCGTGTCCGGCAATGTACCGGGTGCCGCGCAGATCAAAGGCGTCAGCATCCAGCAATGGGGCCAGACCGGTCTTCTCGGGAACATGAACGCGGTGGCGAAGTCGCAGCATTGGAACAAGCTGCTCGATCCGGCATTTCTCAGCCTGCTGAAGTACGACGGCAACTATGTTGCGGTGCCGTTCGACAACCACCGCGTCAACTGGATGTGGGTCAACCCGAAACTGCTCAAGAAAGCCGGCGTCGAGTCCGTACCCGCCACCTGGGACGAACTGGTCGTCGCGCTGAAGAAAATCAAGGCGGCAGGCATCATTCCGATTGCGGGCGGAGGCAACACCTGGCAGGTGGCGACCGAGTTCGGCCCCGTTGTACTAGCGACCGGTGGACCGAAATTCTATAACGACGCCTTCGTCAAACTCGACCCCAAGGCCCTCAACAGCCCGACCATGGTCAAGGCATTCGAACGCTTGCGCGTACTTCAAAAATACACCGATCCCAACGGCACCGGCCGTTCCTGGAATCATGACACGGCGATGGTCGCCAACGGGCAGGCGGCCATGCAGTTCATGGGCGACTGGGCCGAAGGTACGCTGATGGTGATGAACAAGACGCCCGGCAAGGACGTTCAGTGCGCCGCTTTCCCCGGCACCAACGGCAGCTTCATCTACAACGTCGACACGATGGTCTTCTTCAAGCAGAACAGCGCGTCCGCTCGCGCAGCGCAGGCCGCGATGGCTAAAACCGTGATGTCGGAAAAGTTCCAGATCCTGTTCAACAAGGTCAAAGGCTCTATCCCCGCACGCATGGGAACGCCGATGGGCAGCTTCAATGCCTGTGCCCAAAAATCGGCCAAGGACTTCACTCAAGCCTCGAAGAACAATGCTCTGGTACCCAGCATGTCGCAGAACATGTCGACCTATAACGCCACCACTGGCGCCATCTTCGACGTGCTCGGACAGTTCTACAACTCCAATATGAGTGCGAAAACGGCAGCCGAACAGCTGGCCAAACAAGTGGCCGTGGCCAAGTCTCAGCTCTGATAGGTTCGCCCCCGTCTATGCCCGGCCAAGAAACCGGGCATAGACGGATTTTGCGGGCACATGCACCCTATCCCATATTGCTGGGATAAGCCCTTTTCATAAGCGAGACTCCGTCATGAGCGACGCGCACGACACGCCACCCCGTCCCGGGGTGCGAGATACGCTGCAACGGCTGATGCCAAAACTGGTACTGAGCCCGACCTTTCTGGCCGCAGTCTTTTTTCTTTACGGGTTCATTCTGTGGACGATATGGCTGTCGCTGACGCGTTCCACATTGTTGCCTAACAACGTGTGGGCAGGGCTCGCACAGTACCGCTATCTTTTCGGAAACGGCATCTGGTGGACGTCGCTGATCAACCTCGGCATCTTCGGCACACTCTATATCGGCCTGTCGATGGCCATCGGCCTCTTCCTCGCCATTCTCCTGGATCAACGTATCCGCGGCGAAGGTATCTTCCGGGCGATTTACCTGTACCCGATGGCGCTATCGCTGATCGTCACAGGCGTGGCCTGGAAATGGATGCTCAACCCTGGGCTGGGTCTGGAAAAACTGGTGCATGACCTGGGTTTCACGCATTTCAGCTTCGACTGGCTGATCAATCCGAAAATGGCGATCTACACCGTGGTCGTCGCCGCCGTCTGGCAATCCTCGGGCTTCGTCATGGCACTGTTTCTAGCCGGCCTGAGGGGTGTCGACGACTCCGTCATCAAGGCGGCGATGATTGACGGCGCCAGTCTGCCGCGCATCTACTGGAGCGTGATCATACCCAGCCTAAGACCATCTTTTTTCAGCGCTCTGATTCTACTGACCGGACTTGCCATCAAGAGCTTCGACCTGATCATGGCGATGACCGGCGGCGGTCCCGGCTTCTCAACCTACCTGCCGGCAAATTTCATGTACGACTTCGCGTTCCAGCGCGGTCAGATCGCCTTGGGCGCCGCCAGCGCGGTCATGATGCTGGTCGCGGTGGGCTTGTTGGTCGGCCCCTTCATTCTGCTCGAATCGCGGAGGAAGAGCGATGTCTGAGCGCGACCACAGCGTGCATTCACACACTCCGCGAGCGGCAAGGATCGGGATCTACGCGATCCTCGTCTTTGCGGCACTGTTCTATCTAACGCCGCTTTACGTGATCGTCATCACGTCGCTCAAATCGCTGCAGGAAGTCCACCTCGGCAACCTGCTGTCGCTTCCCCTTCGCCCGACCTTCGACGCATGGCGGGAAGCATGGTCCAGCGCCTGCTCCGGCGCCACCTGCCAAGGTGTTCAGGTGTATTTCTGGAATTCCGTACACCTGGTCATACCGGCCGTTCTGATCTCCACCGCATTCGGCGCGGTGAATGGCTACGTACTGACCAAATGGCGTTTTCGCGGCAGCGATCTGTTCTTCTCCCTGCTGTTGATCGGCACTTTCATCCCGTTCCAGATGATTCTGCTGCCCATGGCCTGGGTACTCGGCAAGATTCATTTGGAAAACACCATCGCCGGTCTCGTAATGGTGCATGTAATTTACGGCCTGGCCTTTACGACCTTGTTTTTCCGAAATTTCTACGTGACCATTCCCAACGAGCTGGTCAAAGCGGCGATGATCGACGGCGCTGGCTTCTTCACCATTTTCTGGCGCATCCTGTTGCCGGTCTCGACGCCAATATTCATGGTCACCATCATCTGGCAGTTCACCCAGATCTGGAACGACTTCCTGTTCGGGGTCGTGTTCACATCCGGCGCTATCCACCCCATCACCGTCGCGCTGAACAATCTCGTAAACACCTCGACCGGTGTACGTCGCTATAACGTCGACATGGCGGCAGCCCTGATCGCTGCACTGCCGACGCTGCTGGTCTATCTGATCGCCGGCAAATACTTCGTGCGCGGGCTGACCGCCGGCTCGGTCAAGGGCTGAGCCGCAGCGCCCTCATCATCCATCCATCACCAGAGAGCAGAGACGCAGCGACATGGGTAAGCTCAGCATCCGCAACGTACACAAGACTTTCGGAAACAACGTCGAGGTTCTCAAAGGTATCGACATCGAGACCAGCGACAATCAGTTTCTGATCCTGGTCGGACCTTCCGGCTGCGGCAAATCAACCCTGCTCAATATCATCGCCGGTCTGGAGGCATCCACCGGCGGCGACATCCACATCAATGACCGCCGGGTCAACGATCTCAGTCCGCGCGATCGCGACATCGCCATGGTGTTCCAGTCCTACGCGCTGTATCCGAGCATGACGGTGCGCCAGAACATCCTGTTCGGTCTGCAGATCCGCAAGGTCCCGCGGGAAGAACGGGAACGCACTCTCAAGGACGTTGCCGCCATGCTACAGATCGACCACCTGCTCGAGCGCAAGCCGCGCGAACTGTCCGGCGGACAGCGCCAGCGCGTGGCGATCGGCCGCGCCATCGCACGCGATCCGGCGCTGTTCCTGTTCGACGAGCCTCTGTCCAATCTGGACGCCAAGCTGCGCGTGGAAATGCGCGACGAACTCAAGCGCCTGCATCAACGCATTCAGACCACCATCGTTTATGTCACCCACGACCAGATCGAGGCAATGACTCTGGGCGACCTGATCGCGGTCATGAACGACGGCCAGATCCAGCAGCTCGGCTCGCCGCAGGAAATCTACGACAACCCAGCGAATCTTTTCGTGGCCGGTTTCATCGGTTCGCCCTCGATGAACTTCATTCCTTGTGAGATCACGGTCGACGATCAGGGTGCGGGACTGCAGATGCAGGAAGGCGACAACCGATTGGTGATGCAAGCGCCAGACCATGCCCAGGCTGCATTGCGGGAGCGCAACGGGCAAAAGGTCATTCTCGGCATACGCCCCGAGCAGATCACCCACAAACGCGTTTCGCAGCTCGACGAAGCCGACACCCGGCTGATGACGGCCACCGTCGACATCATCGAGCCGACCGGGCCAGACACGCTGATCTTCATTCACCTAAACGATACAAAGGTCATTTGCCGCGTGCATCCGCCGGAGGCCAAGCAGCCCGGAGAGCGTATGGAACTGCTGTTCGATCTGGCCAAGGCCGTGTTCTTCGATCCTCAGACCGAGCAACGTATCGCCTGAGCATACTGTTATGCTGTCGCTCATGCGCAGAGGACAGCTAACAGAATTCCCCACCAGCACACCTTCGGCCCATGGCGGGGTATTTTGAGGTGGGTTCCAAAAAACTCGAACCGACTGCCGCATCAGGCCCTGCATTGTGGCCGTCGGATGAATACGACGAACAACTTTCGCGGCTACGAAGCGCCGTAGGCCAAAGCGTGTATCTGGTCGAAGCACGTTTCGACGCACAGCACGTGTCAGCACGCATGTCCGGTACACCCTACGAGCTATTGGCCATCGTCGACTTTCCGCGCCCCGACCCGGCGCATCATCTGTATCCGCACATACTGCTACTTGATGACGGACGCGGCGTCAATCTGGGGCGTATTCTGAGGGTGAGCCGCGACCGGCCCTACGCACCATCTGTCGAAGCCTGCCTGTTCGAAAACCGGGCCCTGAGAAGCAGAATACTGCCATCCCGGCGCCGTTTGAGCGTCACACTTATCCGGCATATCGCCAAACACCAATTGGGCGAACTCATCGCTGCCCCGCAAGGCGCCTTATCTTCTTCCGAAGAACCGAACGACGACTGATGCCAGCTCGCCCCCCCATTACTGCTATGTCGTTTGCTATCATCGAGCGGAAATAACGCCGCAAAACCACGCCCGCCATCAAGCCGAAAAAACATGCCAAGACACCGCACGCCGCCGGTGACCGACACCGTCGACCGTCAAACGCGCGACGACGACAAGAGTCTTCCGCGGATCAGGGAGCTTCTGCCTCCCAATCGCGACATCATCAAGTGCCATGCCGATACGCCGCTGCACGAAGCGGCCTCGTTGATGCAGCACAACCGATGCAGCTCCATCGTCGTGATCGAGGGCGACCAACCTGTCGGGATCTGGACCGAACGCGATGCGCTGCGCGTCGACTTCGAAGATCCGCAAGCGCTGAACACCCCCATCCGCCAGGTAATGAGCGCACCAATCCTGACCATAGATTCGGATGCGCCACTGGCGGCCGCATCCGAGCGCTTCCGGGACGGACACGTCCGTCATCTGCTGGTGGTCGAAACCGACGGCAGCATGAGCGGCGTAGTCTCGCAAACCGACGTCGTCCGCCACCATGGCCTTGAACACTATCTCAGCTTTCGCACGGTTGGCAGTATCCTGCACGGCGAAGCCGAACGCATCGGCCGCGACACGCCGCTCAGCGAGGCCACCCGGCGTATGCACGAGGCACGAACCGACGCCGTATTGGTTTCACTGGCCGACAGACGCTGGGGCATACTGACCGAACGCGACCTGGTACGGCAGATCGCCGCACGCAGGGGGAACCTCTCCGTCGGAGAACTGGCGACACAGCACCTCGTCACCGTCACGCCCGACACCAGCCTGTATCAAGCGCGCAGCCTGATGAGCGAGCGCCAGATACGGCACGTCGGCGTGCTCGACGATGGCGAGCTTATCGGTCTGCTGAGTTTCACCGACCTGCTCTCCGGCCTCGAACTCGCCTATGTGGATGAGCTGCGCCAGGCCGATCAAGCGCTGGCCGTGTCGCAGCGCAATCTGCGCCTGACCGAAAAGGTCATCGAGAACTCGCTTGAAGGGGTAGTGATCACGAACGCCGACGGCGTCATCGAACAAGTCAACCCTGCCTTCACCCGACTGACCGGATACACACAGGAGGAAGCGGTCGGGCAGCGTCCCTCCCTGCTCAGTTCGGGCAGGCACGACAAGACGTTCTACTCCGCAATGTGGGACTCGATCAATCGTTTCGGACACTGGCAGGGAGAAATCTGGAACCGGCGCAAGAACGGCGAGATATATCCGGAGCTGCTGACCATCACTGCCATCAACGGCGAGGACGGTGCGCTGGAGCACTATGCCGCACTATTCAGCGACATTTCCGAAATCAAGAAGACCGAACAGCAGATTCGCCATCTCGCCTACTACGATCCGCTGACCGACCTGCCCAACCGGCGCCTGTTCTATGATCGGCTGTCCATGGCCATCGCGCATGCCCACCGCCACCGCCAACAGCTCGCGGTGATGTTCGTCGATCTCGACCGCTTCAAGAACATCAACGACACGCTCGGACACAATATCGGCGACAACATGCTGGAGCACGTGGCACAGCGTCTGCGCCGCTGCGTGCGCGAGGATGACACGGTCGCCCGCACCGGCGGCGACGAGTTCCTGATCCTGTTGCCGGACACACCGCATTACGACGATGCGGCGAACACCGCCCGACGAATCGTCGATGAACTGACCCGTCCCGTGCATGCAGCCGGACGCGAACTGGTGCTAACCTGCAGCATCGGCATCGCCTTCTACCCCGAGGACGGCGACAATCTGGACACCCTGATCAAGAATGCCGACATCGCCATGTATCGCGCCAAGGAACGCGGGCGCAATACCTACCGGCTGTTCACCGCCACCATGGACGGACAGGTGCAACGCCGGCTGCAGTTGGAGACCGGATTGCGCCAAGCACTGGAGCACGATCAGATTCAAGTGCATCTGCAGCCGCTGGTGGACGCCGTCTCCGGTACGACCGTGGGCGCCGAAGCCCTGGCGCGCTGGCATCACCCTCAGTGGGGAACTGTCCCTCCGGACGAGTTCATCGCATTGGCCGAGGAAACCGGCCAGATCCAGACGATCGGCCAGCACATTCTGGAACTTACCGTACGACACCTCGCACTCGGCGGTGTACCGATCGCGGTAAACCTGTCACCGACCCAGCTTTCCGACCCGAACCTGTTAGGAAACATCTGCAACAGTCTCGAGCGCGCCGGCGTCGCGCCCGGCCAACTCGGCCTGGAAATTACCGAATCCGTACTCATGACGGACGCCGAAAGCCACGCTTCCTTGCTGGAAGCGATGCGGGGAAAGGGCATCCACGTCTCGATCGACGATTTCGGCACCGGCTATTCGTCGCTGGCGTACCTGCGCCGCTTCCCGCTGGACTATCTGAAAATAGACCGCAGCTTCGTCGAGGAATTGACCGACAGCGCCGAAACGCGCGCAGTCGTCTCGGCCACCATCAATCTGGCCCATGAACTGCGACTGAAAGTGGTCGGCGAAGGGGTGGAAACTCAGGAACAGGCCGCTTGCCTGCGTCAAATGCGCTGTGACGTGCTGCAGGGAAACCTTTTCGGAGCTGCCGTGCCGTCGGAGGATTTCGACCGCCTCTACTGCCGACCAGCCGTGGGCTGAAACCGCAGGACCACACTCCATGTCCACACTCAGCGCGGCGAGTTCCCGTTTACAACCGTGTGAGTTCCTGCTCGATCTGATGCTCCAGGTACGGAAAATCGGGAATCGTCACCGACTGACCCTCGATCTGGACCGTTGCGGCGACCCCCGGACAAAGTATCGGCGTGGACACGTCATCGGTCAGCACATCCTCGGCGCTCACACGCACCGGATGCGGAATCGCCGACAGCGGCACGGCGTAGTAGTTCAGGCCGACGATATGCTCCAGCGCGTACAGCACGGCGTAGCGGTGAATCCCCTCCACTTCAGGCGCCAAGTACCCGCACGCAACGCCGGGATCTATCACAGGCACCTGTTCGCCGCGCCACTCGAGGAAACCCAACAGCCATGTTTCCGCAGAACCGGACGCACTCATCGTCTGCTGCGGAATCACTTCTGCCAGAATTGCCTGCGGCGCGGCTACGCGCAGTCCGCTGGCGATGTCCAATATCAGCGTATTGAGTTTGCTGATAGCCATTCAAAGACTCTCCGGGTGGTACTGCATCGTACGTGGCCTCATGCCTGCGCCCTGCGCTCGCGCAACAGGCCGCGAATGCTGTCGAGCAGGTCGCTTTCCTGATAGGGCTTGCCGAGATAATGGTCGACGCCCAGTTCCCGGGCACGCTGGCGATGTTTCTCACCGCTGCGCGAAGTAATCACGATGATCGGTATTTCGCGGAAGCGGCTGTCGTTACGCACGTGCGAGGACAGCTCGTAGCCATCCATGCGCGGCATTTCGATGTCGGTCAGCAGCAGGTCGGGCTTGCGTTCATCGAGCTGCGCCACCGCATCCATGCCATCGCGCGCCGTCATCACGTCGAATCCGTTGCGCTCCAACATACGCGAGGTGACCTTGCGGATGGTGATCGAATCGTCGACCACCATGATCAACGGCTGACGCGACTCCTCTTCGGCTTCGGCAGGCTGTGCAGCCCCGGTCAGCAGCGGCTGCGTACCGGCCAGGCGCACCAGATCGGAAGTATCCAGGATCAACACCACGCGACCATCGCCAAGGATGGTCGCGCCGGCAACGCCGCGCAGATGAGCGAATTGCGGTCCCATGGCCTTGACCACGATCTCACGGCTGCCGATCAGGTTATCGACCTGCACCGCAACGCGATGTTCGCCGGAGCGGATCAGCAACAGCGGATAGAACACGCCATCCTGGTCCGGCAGCTGGGACGTCGTCCCTCCGAGCAAGCTCTCCAGCGCTTTGACGTCATAACGCGTCCCCAGGTACTCGTAACTGGGCGTCTCCTCGGCATAGATCTCGCGCAGCTGCGCGATGGGCATGCGCACCACGCCCTCCACACCGGACAACGGCAGGGCGTACAGGTGCTCTCCCGCCTGCGCCAACAGCGCCTGGGTGATCGTCAACGTGAACGGCAGGCGCACCACGAAGCGCGTGCCCCGGCCGGGCTCGGAATCGATCGAAAGAGCGCCACCGAGCTGTTTGACCTCGCGCACAACGACATCCATGCCTACGCCGCGGCCAGCAATCTGGCTCACTTCGCCTGCCGTCGAAAAACCGCTTTCGAGAATGAGTTGCACCACCTGCTCGTCATCGAGCTGCGCATCCTCCGGAATCAGCCCCTGGCGCTGCGCCTTGGCACGCACAGCTTCGACGTCCACGCCGCCGCCATCGTCCTGCACCGTCACGACGACTTCCGAACCTTCGCGCGCCACGCTCACGCTGATTCGCCCGGCCTCCGGCTTGCCGGCCGCTTCACGTTCGGCCGGCGTCTCAAGACCGTGCGCAACAGCATTGCGCAGCATATGTTCCAGCGGCGCGATCAGGCGATCGAGCACCGAGCGATCGACTTCGCTCTGCTCTCCCACGAGCTGCAACTCAGCACGCTTGCCGAGTTCCGTGGCAGTCTGACGTACGATGCGGCGCAGCCGGGGCGCAAGGCCGCCAAACTGCACCATCCGGCTGCGCATCAGCCCGTCCTGCAGGTCGGTACTTACACGCTGCTGCTGCAGCAGGAGGGTCTCGGCGTCGCGCACCTCCTCGCCCAACAGATCCTCGATGCTGACGAGGTCGTTCAAACTTTCGGCCAGCGCGCGGGATAACTGCTGAATATTGGAATAGCGATCCAGTTCCAACGGATCGAATTCGACACGTGCGTCCGTCTCCTCCTCTTCGCCGTGTTCCATCTGAAAGCGATAGAGAATCTGTGCCTCGGTTTCCAGTTCCAGCTTGCGTAGCTGGTCGCGCAGGCGGCTGACCGTCTGGCGCAATTCGTTGAGGTTGAAACTGAAGCCGCTGATCTGCTGTTGCAGGCGGGCGTGGTAGATATTCACCTCGCCGGCGTGGTTGACCAGACTGTCCAGCAGTTCGGCGCGTACGCGTACCTGCTCACCCCCGTGGACCGGACCACTGGACGATGCCGCCACAGGCGTTTCCGGCGCCCCCCCTTGCCCAACGACCGGGGTTTCTTCGACGACGTCCGGCTCAGGGACAGGCACGGACTCGGTTTCGGGCACTGTTTCCGGCGATTCCTGCTTGGCGGAAGCGGCCTCGAAAATCGGCGGAGAAGACTGCTGCACGGCCTCGGCCGGCACGCTCTCCATCTCCCGAACCGGTTCCGGATCCGGCTGCTTTTGGACCTGGACTGCGGCTTCCTGCTCCGGGGCAGACTGTTCGACAACTGCCTGCTCCGGGTCTACCTGCGCCGCGGCGACGGCGTGACCGGCAAGGCCGGCGATCAAACGCGTCTGCGGATAGACCGACTCTCCGGCCCGCGCCTGCTGCAGCATGTCACCGAGTTGGTCCAATGCCTCGTGCAGCAGCGCGAAACCTTCGACGCCGGGCGCGCCGCCGCGTTCGGCGATACGTGTGATAAGCGTTTCCAGGGCATGCGTCAGATCGCCTATGGTCGAGAATCCCGCCATGCGGGCGCCGCCCTTGAGGGTGTGCAGCTCGCGCTGCAGCGTCTCGATCGAAGTGTAGGCCTCACCGGAGCCGCTCTCCCAGGCCTGAACAGCAGCATCCGACCCAGCCAGAAGTTCGTCGCCCTCGTCCAGGAAAATCGCCACCAATTCCTCATCCAGAGCCTCTGGATGATCAGGTGTTTCCAGCTCCATCGGCTCCAGAACGACCGATTCGGACTCTGCCTGAGGCTCCTCCGGAGCGGGTTCGGACTGCAGTGCCATGCCGGCAGAATCAAGCTCTCCGACATAGGTATCCGCGGCGGAAGGCCCATCCGCCGCAACGACTGCGAGCGCCGGCGCGGTGTCTTCGGTGTCTTCGCGCCAGTCGAGCGAGGCGTCCTGTTCGGCGGCAGCCATTGCAGTTTCGGCATCGGCCGCACTGGCAATCAGCGTATCGCTCGCATCCAGGCCACCCAGTGCTTCTTCGATTCGTACAACGAGATCGCCGGTGTCGGGTAGCGGGGTCCCGGCATCGGGCAGAACCTCCAGCGTTGCCTCGGTAGTTGCAACCGCATCCTGGAAAATACCCAGCATGCCCTGCGGCAGCGGACGACCCATTTTCTGCAGACTCACCGCGAGAGACTCCAGCGGAGCGAACACGCTGGACAACGAACCGAGGTCCGCCGTCCGTGCGCTGCCGTTCAGCGTATGCAGCGCAATCACCATCGAATCGTCGATCAGCGAAGGCGCGCCACTACCCTGCGTGGCGCTGAGGTAATCATCGATGACGGCAAGATGCTGACGCGCCTCGCGCGTGTAGATATCGAGCAGCCCCGGATCGATGTGTGCCGCCGGCTCTTCGGGGGCATCCTGCGGCTGCGCCGCGCCGGCAACACGCTGCGCGTCCGGTTCATCGAGGTGTATCTCGGCCAAGGCCATATCGTCCGGGACCGCATCCGTCTGCATCTGGTCGTCATCCGGAGTCCCGTCAGCCGACATCAGCTCGGCCTCGGCCTCGATCTCGCCCGACTCATCCTCTGTCCGGGGCATAGCGGCAGCGTCCGCCCGGCGCATCAGAGCAACCGGATCGCCATCCGGCGCCTGGCCGTCGTTGAGCTGGCCGACCATTTGACGCAGCATCGGCAAGGCTTCTTCAAGCAAGTCGAAATGCTCATTGCGCAACTCGACCGTCTGGTCAATTACCCGATTGAGCATGTTTTCGAACGCCCAGGCGAATTCCCCAAGCAAGTCCGCTCCGGCCAGCCGACCACTACCCTTGAGCGTATGGAAACTGCGCCGAATCGAGGTTCTCGCCTCCTCGTCAGCATGATTGGCACGCCACTGCGGTAACAACTCGGCAACGCGGTCGATCTCTTCCTGCGCCTCCTCCAGAAAGATATCCAGGATTTCCGGATCGGCATCCTCTCGCACGGCTTCGAGCCGCTGGCGGGGGTCCGCCAGCGCTTCGTCATCGGCCGACGTCTCCGGCGTATCGACAACGCGAGGCGGCACTTCAGTGATGGCGGGAAGGCCGAAGTCCTCGGCCTCGGAACCGATATCGGTCGCCGGCAGAGTCTCCATTTCGAAGGCATCGATCTCTGCAGACCGCGATACTTCCGGAAGTTCGTCGACAGGCCGCGGTTCCGCTGATGTCCCCGCAGACTCCAACGGCGCCGGGGATTCAGATTCCAGCGGTACGTCCGCAGATTCCAAGCGCGCCAGCGCCTCGTCGGCACGCGGCAGGAACGCTTGCTGTTCGGGACGTTGCTCGGCTCGCGATTCGAGATACATCTCGACCGCCGTGATCGCTTCGGCCAGCGCATCGATCCATTCCGGCGAGGAAGTGGCGGCATCGCTCAACAGTTCTCTGATGCGCTGATCGACCGCTTGCAGACGCGGCAACGGCGATGTGATGCCAATCAGCTCCAGCGCCGCAATGATGCCGGCGAGAACCTTCGGTGCCTCGGCGAGTTCACCCCGCTCTTCCGGTTTGGCCAGATACGTCAGCAACGCGTCCTTGACGCGGTTCAGTTCGCGCAAAGCCTCGCGCACGCCGGCAGCTGTGATCTCATTGCTGACCACCGCCACGTCGCTGCCTTCGCCGCCGCGCCTTCGTTGCAGCAGATTCTGCAGTGCCTGCTCGGTCTGCAGCATCGCCGAAGCCAGCGTCATCAGCATTTCCTGATCGACCGCGCCGCCGCCCTGCGCTACACCGTCGATACGCGCCGCCTGCTGAGCCACCAGTTCCCGCGCCTCGCCGAGGCCAAGCATACTCAGGGTATCGGCAATCTTATGCAGGCGTGCGGCAATCGCGGCGAAATCCGCAGCCTGCGTATCCTCCGCATGCGTGTATATCTCAAGCTGGTCGCGAATCTCGGCCAGATCCTCGCGAATTGCCGCGCTGACCGTTTCCAGCAACTTGATATTGGGCGCTGACAGTTCACGCCGCGCAACTTCCAAGCCCCCCTCGCCAGGCAGCAAGGTATCGAGATGGAAGGTCTCACGCACCGCCTGCGCGCGGGGCCCCTTGGACTCGGCCCGGGCAACGTAGAACAACAGATTCTTCAGCAAATCAGGGGCGAGTTCGCGCGCACAAGCCGCCTCGCCCTCCTTGATCATCCGACGCATCTCGCGATCCAGGCGCCCGAGCAGCACCTTGATCGCAACGGGCACGGCCTGCTGCTCGTCCAGCGTTTCCACCAGCGCCGAGGCAACCCACCACAAGCGCCGTAGGGCAACCTGACGCGAGGAGGCTTCGAGCGCGCCGAACACGTCGATCATCCGCGCCAGTGCGCTCGCTTGCTGTTGGTCGCGGAAGACATTGAGCAGGCTAAGCTGGTAGCCATGTCGTTTCGACTGCGCCACCGACTCCGCCGAAGCAGTCTCGACAGTCACCGGAACCGGCAGATCCTCGTCCGCGGCAAGGTCGGGGACGAAAACCACATTCTCTGACAACAATTCGGCGTCGCGCGAAGCACGCAGATCATTCAGCAACGGCAGGATCACAATCGGCGTATCTGGATGCCCCGACTGTACATACTCGAGATAATCGGGGAGTTGCAGAACCGCCGTGGAAAGCACGCCCAACGCGGCATCTCGGTTGCTCACACGGTTTTCGAGCAACGCATCGATAAGCGCCTCCATCTCCTCCGCGAGCAACACCGCACCGGAAAGATCGACGACCTGCAGGGTGCCCCGAACCTGACGCAGCACCTGGGCGGCAGCGCTGATCAGATCCTCCCGATCCTGCTCCTCGACGTAGGCTTCTAGCGACTGGCGCGCACGGTCGAGCAATGCATCCAGCTCGGGCTTGACCCAAGCCAGTGCGTCGTACTCGACAGATACATCGTGCTTCATTGCTACCCCTATCTCGTTGATCCTACACCGGGGTTCATCCCAATCTCACGCAACGTTGCTCAGGCCGCGGCTTCGTCGCCTTCACCCTCCGCGTCATCGAGAACGAAAGTCGCCACGTCCTCGCTGTCGGGCAGCTTGAAGCCGGCCACCGATTTGCGCAATTCGGCCGCCAGAGAGGTGAGCTGGCCGATGGACTGCGCGGTTTCGTTGGTTCCGTCGGAGGTCTGCATCGTGATCTCCTGGATCACGTTCATGGTGTTGGTAACGTTGGCCGCCACCGCCGCCTGCTGGCGTGCGGAACTGGCGATGGTCATGATCTGCTTGGCGAGCTGATTGGACACGCCCTCGATCTCCGTCAGCGCCTCGCCGGCATCCTCCGCCAACTGACCACCCGCCACCACGTTGGCCGTACTCTGCTCCATCGACAGCACGGCCTCGTTGGTATCAGCCTGGATGGTCTTAACCAGCGCCTCGATCTGGCGCGTCGCGTTTGCCGAGCGTTCCGCCAAGCGCTGCACTTCGTCCGCCACCACCGCGAAGCCGCGGCCCGCCTCACCTGCCGCCGAGGCCTGTATCGCCGCGTTGAGCGCGAGGATGTTGGTCTGGTCGGCGAT
Source organism: Acidihalobacter sp. (assembly GCF_037381185.1). NCBI lineage: Bacteria > Pseudomonadati > Pseudomonadota > Gammaproteobacteria > Chromatiales > Ectothiorhodospiraceae > Acidihalobacter > Acidihalobacter sp. The sequence continues at coordinate 36,672 of NZ_JARRQY010000002.1, read as the reverse complement.
ATCGTTGATCAGACCAACGATGTCGCCGATCTCCTGCGAACTTTCGCCCAGGCGCTTAATACGCTTGGAGGTATCCTGGATCTGTTCGCGGATGGTATTCATACCGTCAATAGAACGGTGCACCGTTGCGGTACCCTTGGCCGCGATTTCGACCGATTTCTTGGCCACGTCGGCGGAGTTCATGGCGCTGCCGGCCACACGTTCGATCGAGTCGGCCATATCGGTGACCGCCGCCGAGGCCGATGCGATCTCCCGCGCCTGGTGATTACTCGCATCGGCCAGACGCAGCGCGGTGGTCTGCGTCTTCTCCGAAGCCGTGGCAACCTGCACCGAGGTCTGGTTGATGGTGGTGACCAGGCTACGCAGCGCGTCGATGGCGTAATTCACCGAATCGGCGATGGCGCCGGTAATGTCCTCGGTCACCGTCGCGTGCACGGTGAGATCGCCCTCGGCCAGATTGGTCATCTCGTCGAGCAGACGCAGGATCGCGCGCTGATTACGCCGATTCTGTTCGCTGGTCAAGGCCAGTTCGCGCTTCTTGTCCGAGACCAGCACCAAGCCCAGCACGACCAGGGTAATCAGCGCCAGCGCACCCAGCACGTAACCGGCAATGTTGAACTTGCTCAGCCCCCGGTTCTCCGCGACGATCGCCTGTTCCAGATTCGTGGAGGCCGTCAACAAGCCAGTGGTATTGTCCTGCAGGGCATTCACCGCCTGCTTGGCGGCGAACAGCTGCGGCGCTTCGCTGACGATGGCATTGACGTGCCCACTCAAGGTGCTGAGCACCATCGCCAAGTCCCGCAGCTTGGCCCGCGCCTGGGCATCCTTGACCTCAGGAATATTAGCCAGCTTGTCACCGTCGAGGATCACGTTGTAGGCATGCGCCACGCCGCCGAGTTCGGCCTGCGAAAGCTTCAGGTCAGTCGCCCCCGTCAACATGCCCTGCATGACCTTGCCGTACAGATTGACGCCGTTGCTGAAGCCGGCCAGCGCGGCCGAGCCCCCCTGGCCGGAGGTGAACAGGAGACGATTGATGCTGTTCTGGATACGCTGAGCCAGGAAGGACTGGCGCTGAGCCATGTACACCAGGCTGGTCGATGCGCCGGTGGCGATCAGACGGTTGGTAACCTGATCGGAGAGATCGAAGAACTGCGGCATCAGCTTATTGACCTGATCCACATAACTCGTGATAGAAGACACCGATTTCTGCGCTTCGAGGATCTGTTCGATCTCCTGATTGGCGCTGTTCCACAGCCTGTCGAGGTTGCCGAGGCTGTCGCGTACGGATACCGGCGCGTCGTGCGCCAAACCGCCCTTATGAAGTTCCTGCACCAGCCCGACAAAGCGTTCGCGCAAGCGCTTGATCTGATCGAAGCCGCCTGCCTGCCCGCTGGTCGCCTCGAGACCTGCGGTAGCGATCTGCTGCGACAGCAACTGCTGCTGGGAAGCCACCCGAATGTAGTGTTGATTGTCGCGCTGCTGCATCGCGGGGTATATGAACGAAGCACCGGTCAGAGCGATGGAAACCGCGAGCAATCCCCACAGAAACCAAAGCTTTTTAGTGCCTGCGACACGAGGCCGATCGGCTTTGTCTGGCGCCTTCATCTGCAATTCTCCCAAACTGATGATGAAACGGGCCGACGCCCGTTATTCGTCCCTCTGCCCGGCTGCGGTCCGCCGCACGCCGAAGCGTTTCGCTCAACTACGCCCGCTTAGGCGGCAGCGTTTTGAAATTCCGCGTTCGTGACCAGCGCGTTGGCATCGAACACCGGCCAAATCTTGTCTTGTTCGTAATAGGCGTCATAGACATAAGGCTGCAATGCCGGCCGTAGCTCGGGTACCGATTCGGCCTGCTGGTCAAGCCAGAAATGACGCATGCCGTACACCGCATCGACCCGCAGACCGACCAGGCTCCCGGCATAGCGGATCACCAGCAAACGCCCCTGCGCTGCGACATCGTCGCCGAACAGGAAACGCCCAAGGTCCACCACCGGCAGCAGATTGCCGCGCATATTGGCCAAGCCAACTACCCACGGCTTGACGCCGGGAATGGAGGAAACCGGCGGCATATCGACGATTTCCGCCACCTGTTCGATGGGCATGACCAGTTCGAAGCCGCGCAGGCGGAAAAACACGCCGTTCCACTGCCGACGCTCCTCCTCGTGCACCGGCAACCCCGGTGCGGCAACCCGACATTTGCGCTCGATCTGCACCAGCAGGTCGAAGGGCGATTGTACGACTTCGGTCATGATCGACTCAGGCCCGTAGCAGGCCGTTGACCCGCTCGACCAGATCCTTTTCCTTGGCCGGTTTGACGATGTAGTCCTTGGCGCCCTGGCGCATAGCCCAAACCTTGTCCGTTTCCTGGTCCTTCGTCGTGACCATGATGATCGGAATGGAAGCCGTATCCGGCTCGCGGGCGAGCTGGCGGGTTGCCTGGAAACCGTTCAAACCGGGCATGACAACGTCCATTAGCACCAGATCAGGCTTCACGCGCTTGGCCAGCTCGACGCCCTCTTCGCCGCTCTGCGCTCCAGTGACCTGGAAACCGTGTTTTTCGAGCATGCCCTTGATGACATGCAGTTCGGTGGGTGAGTCATCGACTACCAAAATATGCGCCATCGCTTTGTCTCTCTCGGGAGGCTCAATGCCAACACTAACGCTTTAAAGTTTTTTCTCAGCCGGTTCCCTCGGGAACCGTTCGCTACAGCGACGCCGTACGCCTGAGGTTCATGCCTATGCGCCCGGCCTCCGTTCACAGACCCGGCAGGATCCCTGCCTCTATCAAGTGAAGCGCCTGATGGCTTCCAACAGATCGTCCTTGGTAAACGGCTTGGTCAGGTATTCTTCCGAACCGACGATGCGGCCGCGCGCCTTGTCGAAGATACTGTCCTTGCTCGACAGCATGATAACCGGCGTTTTCCTGAAGGCATTGTTCTGTTTGATGAGCGCGCAGGTCTGATAGCCGTCGAGCCGCGGCATCATGATGTCGACGAATATGATATCGGGCCGAAATTCGGCCACTTTGGACAGCGCCTCAAAACCATCATTGGCGGTCTCGACCTCGCAACCCTGCTTCTTGAGCAAGGTTTCAGCCGTTCGCCGGATGGTTTTGCTGTCGTCTATGACCATGACCTTAAGCGACGCCTGTCCGTTGGACACGGCGGCCGAATCGGCTTGGCTTGCGTCGTCAATCACGCTCAAATCCCATTCGCCCTCGGGCAATAACGCCCATATAACGGGCTCGAATGTACTCCAAGTACCACGCATTCGCAAACGCCCCGCAGGGCGCAGAGCGTACCGTCGCGACTGCTATACTGGCGACCTTCACACCCCACGCGTCAACCGAGGCAGACTCAACGATATGAGCGCGCGCAGAGTAGCCGTCCTGATGGATCCCATCAGCGGCATCAACATCAAGAAAGACAGCACCTTCGCCATGCTCCTGGCCGCGCAACGGCAAGGCTGGTCGCTGCACTATCTCGAACAGGGCGATCTCTATCTGCGCGACGGGCGGGCCTACGCCAGCACCAGCCCCCTCAGCGTGAACGACGACCCGTCCGGCTGGTTCCAGCTGGGCGCCGCAGAGGATGCGCCGCTGGCCCAGATGGACGTGGTCCTGATGCGCAAGGACCCGCCCTTCGACCTCGAGTTCATGTACACGACCCATCTGCTCGAACTCGCCGAACACGAGGGCGTACTGGTGGTCAACCGTCCCGCCAGCCTGCGCGATGCCAATGAAAAGCTGTTCACCGCCTGGTTTCCGCAGTGTACCGTGCCGACGCTGGTCAGCCGCGACATGCAGCGTCTACGGGATTTCGCCGCGCAACTCGGCGACGTCATTCTCAAACCGCTGAACGGCATGGGCGGCGAGTCGATTTTCCGCGTGAAGGCCGGAGACCCCAACACCAACGTCATCCTCGAAACCATCACCGCTCGCGGCACCCGCACCGTGATGGCCCAGCGCTTCATACCCGAATACGTGGAAGGCGACCGCCGCATCCTGCTGATCGAGGGCGACCCCGTACCCTACGCCCTGCTGCGCATTCCTGCAGCCGGCGAGTCGCGCGCGAACCTCGCCGCAGGCGGTCGCGGCCAAGGCGTCGAACTCAGCGAACGCGATCGCTGGATAGCCGCAGAGGTCGGCCCCGAACTGGTGCGCCGCGGACTGATCTTCGTCGGCCTCGACGTCATCGGCGGCCAGCTCACCGAAATCAACGTCACCAGCCCCACCTGCATTCGCGAACTCGACGCTCAGTACGGCATCGACATTGCCGGTCAACTCATGAAAGCGATCGAAGCCCGCCTCCGCTGAGGTCTCTACACTTTCGACCGTCCCCGCTTTTTGGACGGGAGCTAGCCCTCACCCGGCGGCTGTCGTTTGCCGCGCTCCCAACGCTCCACCGCGCTCTGCCGCCCATCGTTGGGTTCGCGGCGGATGATGCGCTGGAGAAAAAGGTTGTTCGGCACCATCAGCGTGCTGCCGTCCTCTTCCCGGATCACCGTGAACATCAGGCTGCGATCGACCGTCCGTCCCTTGATGCCGTCCGGAATGAGTTCGATGCGCTCGCCGAGTTCGTGCGGACGCCAGATCCAAATAAAAAACTGGCGGTGATGTTGCTCACCATGGTCCAGACCGCCAGCAGACCGACGCCGATCACCGCCAACGTACTGACCATCAGCGTCCACAGACCGTTCACATTGACCCCGAGGTGGCGCAGAGTCAGCAGCACCACAGCACACCGGCCGACACGCGCTGCAACGTCAGCGCGGTCTCCGCCGACATCGGCGTATGCTGACTGGCCCGCGCCAACGCGCGGCTCAATGCGCGCTGCACCAACATGACCAGCACCGCACCGATGATGAAGATCAAGACCGACGGCAGCAGTTGCTGCCAGTTCGGCAGCCATTGCGGCAAATCGAGTCCGAATACGCTCACGACTGGGGCACCGCCTCAAAGCGCAGCGCAGCTGAATTGATGCAGTAACGCTCCCCGGTCGGCGGGGGGCCATCGGGAAACCTATGCCCGAGATGGGCGTCACAACTGGCGCAGCGCACCTCGGCGCGAACCATGCCGTGACTGCTGTCCACCAGATCACGAACCGCCTCCGGCGACACCGGCTGCCAGTAACTCGGCCAGCCGCTGCCGGAATCGTACTTCTCATCGGAACGGAACAAGGGTGCGCCACAGCAGATGCAGTAGTAAGTACCGGATTCGTGATGATCCCAGTAACAGCCACTGAAAGCCGGCTCGGTACCGCCTTCGCGAGTGACGTGATACTGCTCGGCAGTCAACGCCTGGCGCCAGCGTGCATTACGCAGTTCCTTCTCTGTCATGCTGAACTCCTGATGGCCGACCCCGGACTCCCGAGTATCGGCGTTCTGAAGAGGTTTCACGGACGACGCGACACCGTCGCCACGTGGTTAGCGCAGCGTGGAAGCAACGGCGAGTTCACGCTGCCAGGCTTCGAACAGCGCCGGATCGGCGGCTGCGAGTACCGAGCGCGGCCCGGGATCAGGCTGGAATACCGGCTCGCCCTCGAGCGTAGCACTGACCCCGCCCACTTCCGCCGACAGCAGGCTACCCGCCGCATAATCCCACAAACGCACGCCACCGTGCAGATACACATGCCCGCGGCCGGCAGCCAGCCAGACCCACTCCAGCGCGCAGGTGCCCAGATTGCGCTGCGCGCTGACGCGCTCAAGCCGCGGCAACAGCTCCTCGCGCCCTGTTTGCGCCAGCAGCGCCTCGACGGTCTTGATATCCATCTGCGGCAAACTCGCACCTCCCGTAGCCATTAAGGACAACGAATCCCCGTTCGCCGGGCAGGCAGCAGTTGCCCAGCGCATTTTGTAACCAGACACTCCAAAGATTCGACAAACTCGCCGCATCGTCAAGCGCACGACTTTGCACGATGCGCATCCACGCCCGGGCTCGCACACGACTCGGGAACAGCGCCGCTAATTGGTACACTGCCATCATGACCGAACTACTCCTCGCACTGCTGGCCGCCATGGTCTGGGCCTGGGTGGACGCCCTGCGCGCCCGGGAGGCGGCCCTGCGCGCCTGTCGCCGCACCTGCGAACGCCTGGGTCTGCAGTTGCTGGACGAAACGGTCAGCCTCCGCCAGCTGCGCCTGCGCCGGGACGCCGACGGACGCGTACGCCTGCGGCGGTGCTACGGCTTCGAATACAGCGAACGCGGCAACGAACGCCGCCAGGGCGAAGCCGTTCTGCTCGGACGGCGCGTCGAATCCGTGCGCGGTGACTGGATCGAAGGAGAGACTGGTGAGACGCGCCGAACCGACGGGACCGACACACAGCGAGTCCCGCAGCGCCCTCACGTGCCCGCCGACTTCGTTCCCGGCAACGACGATGAGGCGCCACAGACCGACAACGTGGTGCGACTGAGCGATTTCCGCGCGCGGGCGACGACCTCCCGGGATCAGCGAGGTTAGTCTTGGCTCACCACATCATCGAAGGCGTCCTCATCCTGCTGACCTGCTCCGTGCTGGCGGTGTCGGCCTTCCGGCGTCTTCGCCTGCCGTCCATTCTTGGCTATCTGCTGGTCGGCGTGGTGGTCGGACCGCACGCGCTCGGGTTGCTAGACGACAGCGAGCTGATCCATCTGCTGGCCGAAATCGGCGTGGTCTTCCTGTTGTTCACCATTGGCCTGGAATTCTCGATCAACCAATTCTGGTCTATGCGCCGTGTCGTGATCGGCCTCGGCGGTGCGCAGGTCGTGCTATCCAGCGCTATCGGCGCGCTGATCGCCTGGATGTCCGGCCTGAGCTGGGCCGGAGCCGTGGTCGCCGGTGGCGCCCTGGCGCTCTCCTCCACTGCCATCGTCGTCAAGCAGCTTGACGAACAACTCGAACTCCATTCACGCCACGGCCGCCTGGCGCTCGGCGTGCTGCTGTTCCAGGATCTCGCGGTGGTGCCCTTCCTGGTAGCCATACCCATTCTCGCCAGCGGCCAGTTCGACGACATGTGGCAGCAATTCGGCCTGGCCCTGATCAAGGGCATCGCGGCGCTAGGCATCATGCTCGCCGCCGGGCGCTGGATCATGCGCCCGCTGTTCCACGGCGTGGCCGCCGCCCGCTCCAGCGAACTGTTCACGCTCAGCGTACTGCTGGTCACCCTCACCGCCGCCTGGGTCACCTACCTGCTCGGCCTGTCGCTCGCGCTGGGCGCTTTCCTCGCCGGCATGATGCTCAGCGAGACCGAATACCGCCACCAGATCGAGACCGAGATCCGCGCCTTCCGCGACGTGCTGATGGGCGTATTCTTCGTCAGCATAGGCCTGCAGCTGGATATCAGTGCACTGCTCTCGGTCTGGCCCTGGGTGCTGCTGATGCTGAGCGGACTGATCGTCGGCAAGGGCCTGCTGATCATGCTGCTCACGCGCCTGGCCGGCTACGAACCCGGCGTCGCCCTGCGCACCGGCATGGCGCTCGCCCAGGGAGGCGAGTTCGGCTTCGCACTGCTCGCCCTGGCCCTCAACCGCGGCCTGCTCAGCGCCGAAAACAGCCAGGCCATCCTCGCCACCGTCATCCTGAGCATGGCGCTCGCGCCCCTGCTGCTGCGCTACAACGGCCGCGTCGCCAAGGCCCTGTTCGCCCGTTCCTACATCAAGAGCCGCATCACCCAGACCCGCCAGCTCGGCTGGGCCGCGCGCGAGGTCAGCGATCACGTCATCCTCTGCGGCTTCGGTCGCGTCGGCCAGAATCTGGCGCGCTTTCTGCGCAGAGAGAATATCGAATACGTTGCCCTCGATCTCGATCCCTACATCATCCGCGATGCATGGGAAGCCGGCGAACACGTGTTCTACGGCGACAGCACGCATGGCGAGATCCTGCGCGCGGCCGGCCTGAGCCGCGCCCGCCTGCTGGTAATCACCTTCAACGAGGCACATACCGCTGAGCGCATTATTCTGCAGGCGCGCAAGCGACGCGCCGATCTGCCGATCCTGGTGCGCACCCTGGAGGAACGCGACATGGAGCGCCTGGAGGCGGCCGGTGCCACCACTGTCATCCCCGAAATCCTCGAAGCCAGCATGCTCATCGCCCGCGCGCTGCTCGAACGCCTCGACATCGCCCAGGAAGAGATCGACGAACTCATCGAACGCGAACGCGCCGACCGCTACCGCAGCCTGCGCAGCCGCTTCGGCGGCGAGACCGAACAGCTCACCGAAGCCCTGCACAGCGTCACCATCCACGCCGGCAGCGTGGCCGTCGGCAAGACGCTGCGCGACTTCGATTTCGAGGCCAGCGGCGTACACGTCGAAGCGCTGCGCCGCGCCGGTATCCGCGGCGAGGAGCCGGATCCCGAGTTACAACTGGAAAGCGGCGACGTGCTCGTTCTTCGCGGCGATGCAAAGGCGCTGACACGCATGGATACGGCCCTGTCCCGCCACACCGTGTAGAACCGCCGCCGCGGATGGCCGGCAGTGAGATTAGCGCGATGACAATTCCCCTGCAGCCCAGCGCGCCAGGGGATGCAGTCCGCACTCCTCGTGCCGGGCGCATTCGGCCAACGCCGCCCGCATGCGCGGCGCCCAGAATGCGTCGATGTGCTCCAGCACGCCCCGACGCGCCCGTTCTTCGGGGTATGCGGCAAAATACGCAGCGATCTGATTGGCCATCACCACCAGCTTTTCGGTCTGCATTTCGTTCCGTCCTTCTACCAATCCAGCCGGCACTCGCCGGCGAACACCGAAAACCCATCCGCCTGCGCGCGCGACACCAGCGTCATCCCCGCCTCCTCGGCCAACCGGATCGCCAGACCGGTCGGCGCGGAAACGGTGCACAGCATGCCGACGCCGAACCGCGCCGCCTTCTGCACCAGCTCATAGCTGCAGCGACTGCTCATGACCACGAAGCCGTCCTGCGCGGAACGCCCTTCGCGCAGCAAGGCACCGATCAGCTTGTCCAGGGCGTTGTGGCGCCCGACGTCTTCGCGGGCCAACACGATCTCGCCCTCCGGCGTGGCGAAAGCGGCGGCATGCAATGCACCAGCGCTCGCGTTCAACGGCTGCCACTGGCGCAATGCCGTCACCGCGCGCCCTACGGCCGCTGCCGTCACCCGCTGCACGCCGGTCACGCGCGGCACCGGCCGCACCGCCTCGCGCAGGCTCTGCACGCCGCACAGGCCGCAGCCGGTTGCAGCGGGCAGACGCCGCGAATTGCCAGAGGATTGCACCACGCGCACCGCATCCGTTGCGAGTTCCAGCCGCAGCACGATGCCCTCCTCCCGCGTCGCCATCGTCAGTTCCACCACCTCGCCAGGGGCTTCGATCAGACCTTCGGTAAACAGAAACCCGTGGGCGAAATCCTCCAGATCGACCGGGCTGGCGAGCATCACGGCGTAGTCGGCGCAGTTCACCCGCAAGGCCACCGGCACCTCCTCGGGCACGCAGCGCCGGCCGCCGACGGCGGCAAAGCCGCGCCACCGGCGCTCCGGCACCTCGCGATAAGCGGCGGGACGACAGGGAGACAAGTCGCTATCGCCCGCCATCGGCGCCCCTGCTCTCACGAACTCCGGCTTCATGAACCGGTCACCTCCGCCGTACGGCCTGTGGGCAGACCGAACGTGTCTTCGCGGTGCTGGCGATAGCGCTGCTGCCACTCCGACAGCGTGTGGCTGGGCATCACTTCCACCGCGGTCACCTTGTACTCGGGACAATTGGTGGCCCAGTCCGACTGCTCGGTGGTGACCACGTTGGCCGCCGTCTCCGGGAAGTGGAAGGTGGTGTAGACCACGCCGGGCGGCACCCGATCGCTGAGGCGTGCGCGCAGCGTGGTCTCGCCGACGCGGCTGCGCACCGCGACCAGTTCGCCGTCGTTGACGCCACGCTGCTCCGCATCGTGCGGATGGATTTCGAGCACATCCTCGGCATGCCACACGCGGTTTTCGGTGCGCCGGGTCTGTGCGCCGACGTTGTACTGGCTGAGGATGCGGCCGGTGGTCAACAGCAGCGGAAACTTGCGTCCGGTGCGCTCCTCGGTGGGAATGTACGGCGTGAGCATGAAGCGCCCCAGGCCCTGCACGAAATTACCCACGTGCATGGTCGGGGTGCCTTCCGGCGCCTTGTCGTTGCACGGCCACTGGATGCTGCCCTGGCGCTCGAGTTCGGCATAGGAGACACCGGCGAAGGTCGGCGTGGTACGCGCGATCTCGTCCATGATCTCGCCGGGATGGGCGTAATCCATCGGATAGCCCAGCGCCCGCGCCAGCGCCTGGGTGATTTCCCAATCGGCCATCCCTCCGGGGGGCGCCACCGCGCGCCGAACGCGGTTGATTCGGCGCTCGGCATTGGTGAAGGTGCCGTCCTTTTCCAGGAAGGTGGACCCCGGCAGGAACACGTGCGCGTAGGTCGCCGTCTCGTTGAGGAACAGGTCCTGCACGATCACGCAGTCCATGGCTTCGAGACCGGCCGCGATGTGCTGCATGTTGGGATCGGACTGCAGGATGTCCTCGCCCTGGATATAGATCGCCTTGAAGCTGCCGGCGATGGCCGCGTCGATCATGTTCGGGATGCGCAGCCCCGGCTCTCGGTCGAGGCTCACGCCCCACTCACGCTCGAAGCTCGTGCGTACCGTCTCGTCGGCGACGTGGCGGTAGCCGGGGAACTCGTGCGGAAAGGAGCCCATATCGCAGGAACCCTGCACGTTGTTCTGCCCGCGCAGCGGATTGATGCCGACGCCACGCCGGCCAAGATTGCCGGTCAGCATGGCCAGATTGGCCATGCCCATGACCATGGTCGAACCCTGGCTATGCTCCGTCACCCCGAGACCGTAGTAGATGGCGGCATTGCCGGCCTTGGCGTACATCCGCGCCGCTTCGCGGATCTGACCGGCGGGCACGCCGGTAACGCCTTCCACCGCCTCCGGCGCGTTTTCCGGGCGCAGGATGAACTCGCGCCATTCGGCATAGGCGTCCGGCTCGCAGCGCGCGGCGACGAATTCCTCGTCGGCCAATCCCTCGCTGACCACGGTGTGCGCCAGCGCGTCGATCAGCGCGACGTTGGTGCCGGGGCGCAGCTGGAGATGATGCTCGGCCTGCACGTGCGGCGTGCGCACCAGGTCGATGCGCCGCGGGTCGATCACGATCAGGCGCGCGCCCGCGCGCAGACGCCGCTTCATCTGCGAACCGAACACCGGATGCGCATCGGTGGGATTGGCGCCGATCACCAGGATGACGTCGGCATCCTCCACCGAATCGAAATCCTGCGTGCCGGCCGAGGTGCCGAACGCGGTCTTCAGACCGTAACCCGTGGGCGAATGGCACACGCGGGCGCAGGTGTCGACGTTGTTGACGCCGAACACCGCACGGGCGAGCTTCTGCACCAGGAAGGTTTCCTCGTTGGTGCAGCGCGAGGAGGTGATCGCGCCCACCGCACCGCGTCCGTGCGCGCCCTGCACCTCGCGGATGCGCCGCGCGGCGAAGCCGATGGCCTCCTCCCAGCTCGCCTCACGCCACTGGTCGGTGATGCGCTCGCGGATCATCGGCTTGGTAATGCGGTCGGGATGCGTGGTGTACCCCCAGGCGAAACGACCCTTCACGCAGGAATGACCGTGATTGGCCTGGCCGTCCTTGTACGGCACCATGCGGATCACCTGGTCGCCGCGCAGCTCGGCCTTGAACGAGCAGCCCACGCCGCAGTAGGCGCAGGTGGTCACCACGCTGCGCTCCGGCTGGCCGTGCTCGATGACGCTCTTTTCCATCAGCGTGGCGGTCGGACAGGCCTGCACGCAGGCGCCGCAGGACACGCACTCGGAGTCCAGGAACGGATCCTGCTGCCCGGCGCTGATCACCGAGTCGAAGCCGCGGCCGTGCACGGTCAGCGCGAAGGTGCCCTGCACCTCCTCACAGGCGCGCACGCAGCGCGAGCACACGATGCACTTGCTGGCGTCGAAGCTGAAATAGGGATTCGAGGCATCCGTCTCCGCAGCGAGATGATTCTCGCCCTCGAAGCCGTAGCGCACCTCGCGCAAGCCCACCGCGCCGGCCATGTCCTGCAACTCGCAGTCGCCGTTGGCGCTGCAGGTCAGACAGTCCAGCGGATGGTCGGAAATGTAGAGTTCCATCACGCCGCGGCGCAGCTTCTCCAGCGCCGGGGTCTGCGTGCGCACCACCATGCCGGGCGCGACCTCAGTATGACAGGAAGCCGGGAAACCCTTGCGTCCTTCGATCTCGACGCAACACAGACGGCAGGAACCGAACGCCTCCAGTGAATCGGTGGCGCAGAGCTTGGGCACCGAGACCCCCGCCTCGGCCGCCGCGCGCAGCACCGAGGTGCCTGCCGGTACCTCCACGCGCTGCCCGTCGATGTCGAGCACGACGGTTTCACCGCCGGAACGCACCGCCGGGGTGCCGTAATCGGTTTCGGTCAGAGCCATCGTCGATCTCTCCTATCCTGCCGCGGCCACGGCCGCAGCCGCTGGGCGGAAATCCTCCGGGAAATGCTGCAGCGCGCTGCGCACCGGGGTCGGCGTCAAGCCACCCAGCGCGCACAGCGAACCCTGCTCCATCACCGTGCACAGGTCCTCGAGCAGTTCCAGGTCCTCGGCCTGCGCGCCGCCGCGCATGCGTTCGATCAGTTCCGTACCGCGTGTGGAGCCGATGCGGCAGGGCGTGCACTTGCCGCAGGACTCGAGCGCACAGAACTCCATCGCGAAGCGGGCCTGCTCGACCATGTCCACGGTGTCGTCGAACACCACCACGCCGCCGTGGCCTAGCATGCCGCCGCGTTCGGCGAACGCTTCGTAGTCCAGCGGCGTATCGAACAACTCGGCCGGGAAATAGGCGCCCAGCGGTCCGCCGACCTGCACCGCCCGCACCGGCCGCCCCGAAGCGCTGCCGCCGCCCAGCGTCTCCACCACCTGTCCCAGGGTGACGCCGAACGGCAGCTCGTAAAGACCGGGGCGGCGCACGTTGCCGCACAGCTGTACCGTCAGCGTGCCACGCGAGCGGCCGTGGCCCAGCGCGGCGTAAACCTCCGCGCCATCGGCCAGGATCGCCGGCACCGTGGCCAGGGTGATGACGTTGTTGACCACGGTGGGCTTGCCGAAAAGGCCGTCCATGGCGGGCAGCGGCGGCTTGAAGCGCACCGTGCCCCGTTTGCCTTCCAGGCTTTCGAGCAGCGAGGTCTCCTCGCCGCAGATGTACGCGCCGGCGCCGATACGCAGGCTCAAATCGAAACGCACGCCGCTGCCGAGCACGTCAGCGCCGAGCAGACCGTGCGCGTAGGCGACATCGATGGCCCGCTGCAGCGCCTCGCGAGCACTCGGATATTCGGAACGCAGGAAGATGAACCCCTCGGTCGCCCCGACTGCGTAGCCGGCAATGACCATGCCTTCGATCAGGCTGAGCGGATCACCCTCCATCAGCATGCGGTCGGCGAAGGTGCCGCTGTCGCCCTCGTCCGCGTTGCACACGATATATTTGACCTCGGCCGCGGCCTCGTGCGTAGTCCGCCATTTGATGCCGGTCGGGAACCCCGCCCCGCCGCGTCCGCGCAGGCCGGACGCCGTCACCGCCTCGATGACGCCCCCGGCGCCGAGTTCTAGCGCCTTGCGCACGCCCTGCAGGCCACCCATCGCCAGATAGGCATCCCAGTCGCCGGGCGCAACGAGCCCGCAGCGGCGGAAATTCACCCTCTGCTGCCCCTGCTCGGCCAACAAGGCATCGGGCGCTCCGAGCACCAACGGATGCCCGTGTTCTGCCGCCAGTGCATCCAGCACGCCGGGCACATCAGCAGGCGTCAGCGGCCCATACGCCACCCGCCGGCCATCGCGCTCGACTTCAAGCATCGGTTCGAGCCAGAACAGGCCACGCGAGCCCGTGCGCACCAGCGTCAGATCCAGGCCGCGCGTCCGCGCCGCGCTTTCCAGTGCCTCGGCCACCTCGCCTGCACCGATGGACAGCGAACTACTGTCCGTCGAGATGAATACCTTCATGCCCGCCTCTCCTGCCCGAGTGCGTCGAGCACCGCCTCAATGCGCTCGGGACTCATCCGGCCCAGCACCCGGTCTTCGCTCATGGCCGAAGGCCCGCACGCGCAGTTTCCCAGGCAATAGACCGCTTCGATGCCGACCGTCCCGTCGCTGCGGGCCGCTGCCGCTTCGGCCGCATCCCAGACCGCCCGCGCGCCGCTCGCCTGACAGGCTTCCGCTCGGCAGACCTTCACGACGTGTTCCGGCGGCGGACTGGTCCGAAGATCCGTATAGAAGCTGACCACGCCGTCGACTTCGGCGCGACTCAGATTCAAGTGCGCGGCGACCTCGGCCACAGCCTGCCGTGATACGTAACCTGCCCGCTCTTGAATTTCCTGCAAAACGGACAACACCGACTTCGCTGCGTCACGTTCAGGCATCGCACTTCTCCCTTGTCTCCTGCGTTACACATGCGGCTCTTATGGCCGCGGCCTTGGTCACCGCACAACCAGAGGCATTCACACAGGGATTAAAATACACGCTGAAACAACGTCAAATAGTCTGTCCGGATGAATTCATAGCCAACGCCTATGAAAGACTTTAGGGACACGCTTATATGGGTTCTACCAGGTTTTCCAGTTGATCTGCGTTTGGGTAGGTTCGACTGCGCGCTTATATACGGCCTGTTGATGAGCAAAGTAGCTCTGGCCCAGATGGTCATTCGCGCACCGGCTCCTCATCTGATTGGCGGCCTCGTGGGCCAGTATCCCTAGGGACACGCTGATCTATTGCTGATTCAGCCGGCAAGACGTTTGGACCCTCTCGTATCCATCCACGGTGGCGCGAACCACGACGTCATCGTCGTTGACGACGGCCCATTAGCGCGGTTTCGAGCCGAGGCGGACGTGAGTGCACTCACCCAGACGGGGAACGCCACCAAATTCACAGTCACGCTGATGACCAAAATATCGCCGAATCAGCTGCCGACCGCAGCGGCACGCCCACCCGGCAAATTCGACGCATCGAGAAATTTGTCGTAGTAAATACGCTCGGTCTTGACGCCGGAGTTGGTCAAGCACTCGATCGCAAGATCGATCATGATTGGAGGACCACATAAATATGCTTCGTAGTCCGCAAGGTCTTCAGCCATTTCGGCCAACATGTCGGTACAGTTGCCTCGCGGGCCATCCCACGCGCTGGCCTCCGGCTCCTGCGAGAGTATCGGAGCGAATATAAATTGCCCGTTACCCTGCGCCTTGATCCGTTGCAATTCGTCCAGACAATACAAGTCGTCCTGCGTACGCGCACCGAAGACCAAGATCGCTTTGCGCTGAAAGCCACCTGCCGAAACCTGTTCAAGCAACGCTTTGATCGGAGCGAGTCCGCTTCCACCGGCGACACACAATATCGGCGCGTTGGAATCGCGCAGCCAGAAATTACCATAGGGGCCGGCCAGCGAGATCCACGTCCCGTCGCGAGATTCCGCATGCAGCCAACCACTCATCTCCCCTCCTGGTATGTGACGCACAAAGAAACTGACCTTCTCAACCGCATCACCCGACACGGGCGCCGTGGCGAAAGAGTAGGACCGCGGTTTGTCGATCACGCCGGGCACCCAGATATCCGCGTACTGTCCTGCCCGATAGGCTGGAAGCGGTTCGTCCAGGTGCACGTGGACCTCGGTGATGTCGTGCGTCAACAGCCGCGTACGTTCGATGACGCCGGACACGGATTTGGGAACGGGCAGCCCCCCGCCCTCGCCAAGGGTGATCTCAACTTCGATATCGCTGCGCAGCGAGGTCTGACAGGCCAGAATCATTCCGACGTCGAGTTCCGCCTCGTCGAGTACGTAACTGAAATCATTGAGCGGCTTGATCCGTCCACTGATCAGCCTGGTCCGACATTCGCCACAACTGCCCACTCGACAGTTATGCGGCCAAGCCAAGCCGGCCGCCAACGCCGCCTTCAGAAGGTTGTCCCCCGCCTGCACCTCAACACGTTTATTGGCGGGTGAAATGCTGGCCGTGAAAGGCCCCTTGCGACTGAACATTCCAAACACGTTCGGCTCCTCCGACGTACGCTGCGAGGCCGGCGCAACGGCCGGCGCCGCAGCGCATGATCATAGATGGACGATGTCGCTTTTGAGGGAGTACAGAATGCACAGGACCTCGTCGCGCTCGCGCTTTCCGACGTTGTGTTTGTCGAGTGCGGCCAGCACATCGTCACAGACCGCGATGAACTCGGTGTTGCTGATGTTCATCCCCGTGTGCGCGGTGGCCATGTCACGACCGGAATAGGTTTCCGGCCCCCCGAAACCGGCACAGCACATCTCGGACACCAGACGCTTGACTGTTTCCGGATCGCTCTCGGCGTAGCGCTTGTTGATCAGCGGATTGGTAATGTGGTTGTTCCAGATGTCTTCGACGATCGCGTCGATCCCCGGCTTACCGCCAAGGCGAGCGTAAAGCGTGTCGGTTTCTGCAACGGATGCGTCTTCTTTTACAGCGCTCATAGTCGTCATCTCCTCTTGAAGCTCCGTTCATTTCACTCCTGACCATCCGACCGGATCGTCAGATTTCGTCCTCGACGGACGTCACAACGCATAGTCGACCTGCAATTTCTGTCCCTGGATATCTTCCGGAGCCACCTCGTAGCCGACTTTACGGTTAATTTCCTGAGCGATCTTCCGTTCTTCCGGACTGGCGAAATCCCGGTCCCAAATGGCCAGTTTTTTCTTGTAAACGGAGTGCCACATCGGCGGAATCAAGGCCAGGCTCAACTCCGTGTAGTATCCGATCATCGCGTTGGGAGCGCCGGCCGGCGTCGATGGTTCACCCACGCTGGACAGCTCCCAAAAATGCGTTTCACCGCGATCATGATGATCCGCCTGACGCCCGATTTCGATGAAGGCCCAGCTTGTGAACGCATTGTCGTTATCCCATGAATGGCGATATTCGATCGGCTCGCCTTTCACTCGTATCAGGCCGTAATGCTCCATGTAATTGAGCGCCTCCAACTCGAAGTTCGAGATCACCCAGACAACGGCCAGGGCTGCCAATCCGAGGAGAAGACCTGACCAGGCATTACCCAGATAGCCCGCCCCCAGGAACAGCACCACCGTCGGGACGCTCATCAAATATCCGCGTATCCAGCGATTGGACAGCGAGAGAAACGGCTTGCCCATCCGGCGCAGACGTTTTTTCTCCGTCATCACTCCGAAATACGACTGACCGATGTGCGAAATGACAAAGTGGGCATAGATGCTGCGCCCCCTCGGTGCCGTCGCCGGGTCAGTGTCGTCGCCCATCTTGTTGCCTTCGGGCCCCATCCAGGGACGACCGAGTTCCAGGTGATGGTTGTAGACGTGCGCAAAGCAAAAATGCGCAGAACCGGACAGCGCCATCATCCAGCGGGAGATAAGGAAACCGACGCCTTTGGTATGCGAAAGCTCGTGCCCGAACATAATGCCCAGACCTTGATGCATTGCCACGCCAAGCGTTGCGCCGATCAGCTCGACGCCGGTGATTCCGGTCTGGTACGACAATCCCTGCCACGAGGCAAGATCGATCGGCGTTCCCGATGTGTACTGGTAGATACGCCATGCCAAAGCGATCTGCAGCGCAATGAAACTGACCAATTGCATGTACATCATCAGATTGAGGAACAGTGGCGACCCCACCGGCTGGCCGTTGCGATTGGTAGCTGCCCCGCGGGTATGCATCGCCGACGTGAGCGTGTCCAGAGCTATATTGAAACCAAAAATGGCGACACCCACCCATACCCAACCGCCCCCCTTCAGCACTCCTGCCAAACAAGCCAGGATTCCTATGGGCGTGTATAGGTAGACTAGATGACCCAATATCAACTTACGCATTTTCCTCTCCTCCTCGCTCTCTCGCAGGTATCTTTTCGGGTGGCGTTGCGAATGCAACACTGGCAGCCGAACCGCCACGTCTAGGTTTATATCGCACGAGAAACGGGGTGAGAATCCGGGGAAACACGTCCGGACATGCGGAATATTACGTATGCCGGCGAACGCGTTTATGCTTCACGAAACCGATGTGACGCAGGCTATCCAAGCAACGGAATTGACTCGATCAAGCACACAGCGATCGCTGCTATTGGCCAGCGCAGTACGCGCAACCATGTCTTTAGGGGGTGTTTTCCATGCCGGCGTGCACGACCATTTCAATAAGCTGACCGAGAGAACGGGCACCCATTTTTTCCATGATGTGCGCCCGGTGCGCCTCGACCGTACGTACCGAAAGCCCCAGGTTCGCGGCAATCACCTTGTTGGGCTCTCCACAGCGCAACAGTTCGAGGACTTCACGCTGCCGGGAAGTCAGTTTTCTCAGGTTATCAGCCGTGCGGCTGCGTCTGTCTTCCCGGTCCCAGATCGGCCTGAACTTTTCGAACGCCTTGTGGATAGCATCCAGCAGCACCTGATCGTTGAACGGTTTTTCCAGAAATTCGTATGCGCCCGCTTTCATCGCCCGCACCGTCACCGGGATGTCGCCATGCCCGGTCACGATCACGACCGGCAGGTGAATACCCACCTGATTGAGATAATCCTGCAGATCCAGGCCGCTCATCTCAGGCATACGGATATCGAGCACCAGACAACCACGCATGCCGGGGCGGCAGATGTCGATGAACGCCTGCGCATTGGCGTAGGTTTGTACGTCGATACCCACCTGCTCCACCAACCAGCGAATGGCATCGCGCACAGCCGCGTTGTCATCCACCACGTGCACGTTCGGTTTACCGACAAGTGCCGTGTCCAAACTCATCAGCCAGCACCCTCCGCATTGATGGGAAGCGTGAAGCAGAATGTTGCCCCCCGAGGGGAATTTTCTCGCAACCACAGGCGACCGCCATGCACTTCGACGATGCTCTGACTGATGCGCAACCCGATACCCAGGCCGTTGGGCTTGGTCGTGAAAAACGGTTCGAACAGATGCTCGACCTGATCTTCCGGGCAACCACTGCCTGAATCGCAGATGGAAACGCGGACCCATTCAGTATCCTGCCGGACCGCGCGAATAAGAATACGACGGCTGCCATCGACACCCGCCAACGCATCGATGCTGTTGCGAACCAGATTCAGCAGAACCTGTTCGATCTGAATCGCATCGACCAATACGTCTGGCAGATCGCGCTCCATGTCGATATTCAGGCAAATAAACCGCTGCCGCGCCTCTGTGCGTACGAGACCGATCACCTCATTGATCAGTTTTCTGAGATTGGTGTACACCGGGTGGAAATCGTCTTTTCGCGCGAAACTGCGCAGGCGGCGGAAGATATCGCCCGCCACTTCCGCCTGCCGCACGACCTGCTCAAGACCATAGCGAAGACGCCCGGTTTCGCTATGGGATCCGTCCAGTATGCGCAGACAGGTCTGCGCGTAGGTCGTCATCGCGCAAAGCGGCTGGTTCAGTTCGTGCGCCAAGCCTGACATCATCTCGCCCAGCGTGCTGAGGCGCGCGACGTGAGCGAGTTCGGCCTGGTGCTTGCGTTCCTTTTCCTCTGCCTTCAGCAGATCCGAGATGTCGTGTCCCGTCGAGATGAAATGCGTAATTTCACCCTGAAAACCTTTGATAGGAGCGATCGTCTTTTGTTCGTGATACAGGCTGCCATCCTTGCGCCGATTGACCAAAGTGCCGCGGTACACGCCTCCCGCGCCAATCACCCGCCACAGCTGATTGTGAAACTTGTCGTCCTGCAGCTGCGACGACATGAAATTGGCCTGCTGGCCGACCACTTCGGCTTTCGTGTAACCGGTAAGACGCTCGAACGACGGGTTGACGTACTCTATGCGGCGGCGGCGGTCGGTGATGATCACGGCGTCGGCCGTCTGCTCCAGGGCGCCGGATAGTTTGCGCATATGCGCTTCGGCCTGCTGGCGCTGCAACTCACTACCAACCCACTGGGACATGAGCTTGAGCACCTCCCTGTCGGTCGAACTGAATGGGAGCTTGCGCGGCGCGGGGCTCACGAAGCACAGCGTGCCATACACATCGCCCTCGACCAGCACCCGCATCCCAATATAGGCCTCCATCGTCGGCGGACCGTACCCCGGGTGATAGCACCAGCGCGTGGTCTTGGCATACTCGAACGCCACCGGCTCCGACGTCTGGATGGTAGCACCGCAATAGGTCTGGCCCAGACTGCGCGTCATGCCAGCGGGGTACTGCATATCGGCGCCCACCGAGTTCTGAACCCGCAGCACCGTGCCATCGACGTGCGACAGAATGCCGATCGGCAAACCGAACTGCTCGCAGCCCAGATACAGCAAGTGCCTGAGTTTGGCCGGCAGCGTGAGCGTCACATCGGAACTGATCTCATGAAAGCCGCGCAGCACCGTCGCGTGTCGGCGCAATTCGTCTTCGGCGTGCGCGCGCTCGCGCTCGGCCTGCACGCGCTGCGTGACGTCCTGCAAAATCGCCATGGCACCGCGCTGGCCGGTGCGATACGACAAGGGCGCCGCAGTGAGTTCGATAAAGCGTGGCTCCTCGTCTGCAGCGCCGTGGAATTCCAACACCTCTGGCGCCCGCCCTCCGGCGCCCTGACATGCTCGCTCGACAATGGCATGCACACGCGCCTGCTCCGTGACCGGGAAACACGGGACGAAGGCATGACCCAATAGCGCGCGCTCGGACACACCCAACGTCTGCAGCGCGCGGCGGTTGAGCGTCAACACGATCCCGCACAGATTGATCGTCACCACCCCAATCGGCGCGTAATCGAGCAACTGGTCGAGATAATGCGTGGCCTCGGGTTGCCTCAAGGGCAGCTTCTCGAGCTGCATTTGCGTCATGGAAATCGTGTTCTGATGCTGCAAGCGGAGCCGGCGCCGCTCGACCGCATGGCAGACAGTCGGAACCAATTCCTCCAGATCGTCGCACGCGCACGCCGACACCTCGTTGCCCAGGAATGGGCTGAACATCAGCGTCCGTCGCAATTGCTCGAACTCTCCGGGCGCAGCGAGAATGAGGATCGGCAGATGCTTATCCACCGCATGCATATGCTGCGCAGTTCTGACCGGCTCCTCCAGTGCCATGCCCAGCACCAGGGCATCGACCTGAAGCTCGCCGCCGGCTAACGCCCGGCAAAAGGCGCCATCGTCGTACAGGACTTCAACCGCATGCCTTACCGAGAGTTCATCGCCAAGCCGCTGCGCCAGGCGCGAATCGACCCCTATCAGCTTCACCGCTCCATGCATGTCATGACGAGGCGCGTTCATAGCGCATCAGTCCGACAACAGCGGCAGTCCCAACAAGGCACGGCCGATCCACAAACGCAGGATATCCGTGGTCGGCGACATCAGATGAGAGGCCCTAGCGTCGCGCAGCAATCGGTGCAGACTCGAACCTTCTCGATAACCGATACCGCCGCTAATCGTCATCGCCTCGTTGATCAGCGTGACGACGGCATCGGCGGCCTCCACCTTCGCCGCCATCACGGACGTGAGCGCGTCGGGCTCGCCGGCATCGAAACTCGCCGCAGCCTCGTAGATCAAGCATCGGGTGCGTTCGAGCATGCCCCACAACGAGCCCATCCGATGCTGCAACACCGAAGCCTGCGCGAGGTTCGCCCCAGTATGGGCATGGTGGCGGCGCATCAGATGACGCCGCGCTTCTTCCACCGCCGTCGTCGCCACCCCCAAATAAGTCCCGGCCAATGCGGCCAAAAAATACGGCATCACGACGTTGAAGATGTACCAGATCTGATCGCCTTCCTTGCCCAGAAGATTGGAGCGCGGCACAAGCACGCAGTGCAATTCCATGGCCCGCGAGGAATTACCACGCATACCCAAACCATCCCATGGCGCGCCCCACTTCACTCCTTCGGCATCCGCGGGCACAACCACGCAGGAAAACTGGCGGACGGCTGGCGATTCCGGATCGCTGCCGACGGCGGAGACCACATACAAATCCGCATGCCCGCCGTTGGTCACGAAGGTCTTCGTCCCGTTCAGGGTGAATACATCGCTGGCCGCCGACTCGAGCTTCGTTTGCGGAAAGTAAAAATGCGCTCCCGTTCCAGCCTCGCTCAGAGAAAGCGTGGTGATACAGTCCCCTTCGCAAATCGGACCGAGGAAACGCGCCTGCTGATCGATCGTCGCATTGGCCGCGATCACGGAAGCACCGACGCAATGCATGCCATAACAGATCGCCGTGGACGCGCACTCTCTACCCAGAATTTCGCAAACCCGCGCCAGCGTCAACAAACCATGACCGCGGCCACCATATTTTTCGGGAACGACGAGTCCACCGAGGCCCGCGCCCTGAAGCGCCCGGATACCGGCCTCGGGCCAGCGTGCATCGCGATCCACAACATCCGTATTGACAGCGACCACGTCCGTCGCAATTTCCTGTACACCCTGAAACAGCAGCTCCAATTCTCGGCTATTCACATCCGATACCACTTGTGAAATAGGGATGTCGATCGCCAGGCGCACGCTAACAACGCGATGCACCTCGCTGCGCACCAGGCACTACTGAATCCGATCAAAGGCGGCAAATTCAGCTATCGGCCAATCTTCTCCTTCGCATGGACGCGCATAGCGTAATTCAGGATCGATCACACACATGCCCGCTAACAACCCCGCCATGAACAATCGGTCAAATACGCGTCCCTCTCAATATTCCTGGCACATCCGATAATGGACGCAGATCTGCCGCGCAGACATATGGACGGACCTTCAATGGTGATCAATCAAAGAAAACGAGCGCACCTTCTGTATCGATTCTATGCGATTCGCATTCGTTCCGACCACGATATTTCCCGACCTGTCGCAGCCCCACAGGTGGTAGGCGCGAAAATCGCGTAAATCCTCCGGCAGCTGATTGCGGTGCGGCATTTGCCGTGGAATCAGCTTTTCCGTCGCCCCGGCTTTGGCCAACTTCAATTTGATGCGCTTCAATTCGCTCATCAACTCCTCGGCGAGTTCACCATCCCAAGCCCCGACCACTCGGCCGGCATCGGTCTTGATCACATCGTCCATGGCGTCCTCCGTTAAAACCGTTCGGCGATCATGCGCAGCACGACATTGGGAATCACCCAGTTGCTGCCGTGCTTTTGTTCCTGGACTGCCACGAGCATTTCATCGCGCGAAAAATGAATACCCCGGTCCGCAGCCAGTCCGCAGTACAGATCGACGAAACTATCCTTATCCGGCGCTTCATCCAACCGATCCAGCAAAGCCGGATCAGCAACGACCAACTCGCCGAACTGTTTTATGGGTTTCTCAAACGCACGAGACTGCTGGTCTCGATCCAACGCGGATTTGATCATCGTTGATTCTCCTTTTCTCCTCCATTAACACCGAAGCGAAAAGCGCGTTTGCGTATTGAGCCGATAAAAACCTGCTAACGCGCCTAACGTCGGCCAATAAACGACAACCAAGCGAAAAAAAGAATTCGGACGTTTACTATCGATTACGGGTAGTTCTACGCATGTGGCATATCCGACGTCAGTGGCGAAACCGACGACCGGGTTTGCCCAGCGTCGACATATTCGATGCGACATAGTTTTCGGGAATATCGGCTTCCGCGCATTCATCGGATATGCCGAGTGGCGAGTTAGGCCATCACGCCACGCCGGCATGCGGGAACGGGCTCGCACGCGCATCTGCACACGGCATCCAGGCCGTCATCAGCGCAGCGACACCGACTTAACATGTTTTCTTACATACGCACGGCCATCGCTCCCATCAGGATGAAAATGATCGACCAGCCGAGATCGAAATTCAGCCAGTAGCGCGTCAGCGCCTTGAGCCCGAGCCGGAAATACACGGCCACGGCGATGGCGAGCGAGATCACCAGTTGCGGCAAGGCCATCGCCGCGCTGATGCCGAGCGCCAGCAGGGTGTAGCTCTGCAGCGCGGTGGGCAAACTCACCGCCGCCGGCGCTCCGGCCTGCGAGATCATCACCAATCCGAGCAACGGCGAGAGCATCATCAGCGGAGAACCGCAATGCGTCAGCGCCATCACGAACGACCAGCGGCTCACGTGCAGCGGCGACACCCGGTTCAGCAACCGCGGATGTCCGGACTTTCTCAGCTTGAGCAGGCCGTAGACGATCAGCGTGGCGCCGATCCAGGGCATCAGCAGCATCGGGTGCAGCTGAGTGAACGCCAGCAGCCAGGCCATCGGCAGCAGCACCACGTTCATACCCAGATAGTGTCCCCAGGCGAACCTCACTCCGCCGCCGAGCAGCGCCTTCACCGAATGGTTTTCGAGCCCCCTGGACGTTGCGTAAAGCCAGCCCATGGAAGGATTCACGCCCTGGTAGACACCCATCGCCGCGGCCATCGCGACCAAACCCGGTACATGCATCATCGATCGATCCTCCGCTCTTGTAGTGGTTATGCGGCAGGCCTTCGGGCAACGCGCCTCACGTCGCCGGCCATCACCGTCATGCAATCGCACAGCACATACCTTGCCAACAGCACCCGACCGCGGTTTCCACCGCATCGGCGGCGCCCGGACACGGCGACGGCTCTGCGCGGGTGTGCCGATCTGTTCCGCGGGGCATGACAGCCTGCGCCCGAATCGGTACAGCGTGAGCCGGGCGCGCAGATCCTAGCGTGGCGGCTTGATGCCGTAGCGGCGCATCTTCCGGTACAACGTGTTGCGGCTAACGCCAAAGCTGCGCGCGACCTTGGCCACGTTCCAGCGCATCGCTTCGAGTTCGCGCAGCAGCACCGCGCATTCGGCCGAGGCGAGCGGATTGTGCGATTCACCCTCCTCCGAGCCATCCGGATCGGCGGACCCCGCCGCGTCGGTTCCCGCGGTCTGATGGAATTCATCGGCGAGGTCGGCGGCCGCGATCCTTTCGTCGTCGCACAATGCGATCAATGTCCGCAGGGTGTTGCGCAGTTCGCGGATATTGCCAGGCCAGGCGTAGTCCAACAGCATGCGCATCGCATCCGGCTCGATGCGAATGCGGTCGCCGGCCTGTTCGAGTTTGAGCATGTACTCAATCAGCTGGCGCCTGTCCGTGCGCGCGCTCAGCG
The DNA here is from genome assembly GCF_037381185.1 of Acidihalobacter sp. Lineage (NCBI taxonomy): Bacteria > Pseudomonadati > Pseudomonadota > Gammaproteobacteria > Chromatiales > Ectothiorhodospiraceae > Acidihalobacter > Acidihalobacter sp. Next base: position 11,715 of record NZ_JARRQY010000002.1, on the reverse strand, counting down.
CCGGCAGAACGAGGGTCAGGCCGCGCAGACGGTAGTACAGGTCCTCGCGGAACTCGCCGCTGCGCACCAGGGCCGCAAGATCGCGGTGCGTCGCGCTGATGACGTTGATGTCGACCTCGATGGAGGTTTCCGCCCCCAACGGCATGACCTCCCGTTCCTCCAGCACGCGCAGCAGGCGCGCCTGCAACGACAGCGGCATGTCACCGATTTCGTCCAGAAACAGCGTACCTCCGTGCGCCAGGACGATCTTGCCGCGGCTGCCCTGGCGGTTGGCGCCGGTGAACGCGCCGGCCTTGTAGCCGAACAGTTCGCTCTCGATCAGCGTCTCGGGAATGGCCGCGCAGTTGACCGTAACGAACGGCTTGTCCGCACGGTCGCTGTAGGCGTGCAAGGCCTTGGCGAACAGCCCCTTGCCGACTCCGGTCGGCCCCGACAGCAGCAGCGACACGTCTCGGCCGATCAGTTTCTTCGCCTGCCGGATGGCCTTGGCCATGCACGGATCGCCGAAATCGAGCTGCTCCAGACTGGGCTCCGCCGTGCCCGTCCCGCGCGGCGGCGCCGACCGCACGCTCGCCCCGGCACGCGCGCCGACGCGCGCCGGGCTCTCCAGCAGGGCGAAGAACCGCTTGCCGTCCGCCATGCCGTGCAGGGAAACCGGCCGTTCGGGCGAACGTCTGGCGACTTCATCCATGAACTCGGCCAAGCGCAGGTCGAACACGTCTGCGATATTCCGATCGAGCAGCATCTCCCGCGAATCCACGCCCAGTTGGAACAACGCACTGCGATTGGCGCCGAGCACCTTGCCTTCCGGATCGAAGGACAGCACGCCCTCGCCCAGCGTGTTCAGGAACTCCGGCCGGCTGTGAAAATGCAGCAGGTAGCGGTCGCGGTACGCGCAGCGGAATACCCGGTTTTCGATGAGTTGGGCGGACATGCTCACCAGACTCATCGCATGCTGTTGGGCCACGCAGGCGGTGCTCGACACGTCCAGCACCGCCATCAGGCCGCCCTCTGGATCGTAGATGGGTGCGGCGGAACAGGTCAGCACCGCGTTGCGGACCAGAAAATGTTCGTTATGGTGCACGGTGACCGGCTTGCCGGTCACCGTGCAGGTGCCCATGCCGTTGGTGCCCTGGGTACGCTCGTTCCACAGCGCGCCGAGAAGCAGGCCGTTAGCGCCCGCCTGCCGTTCGAACTCCATGTCGCCCACGAAGTCGAGCACGCAGCCGTCCGCGTCAGTGAGAATGATCGCGTGCCCAGAGCCAGCCACCTGCTGGTGCAAATTGCCCATTTCCTCCGACGCCAGAGAGAGCAGGCGCTCGTGCCGCTGAAGGCGTTCGCGCAGCAGCGCGGACTCCAGCACCTCGGGCTCGCACCGGCCTCCGGGGTCCAAGCAATGCTCAATCAGGCAGCGACGCCAGGAATCCGAAATATAGGACTCGACACCGTGCACCATGGCGTCGTCGGTCACGATCGCCTGGATACGTTCGAGATGGCGCGCGGCTTCGCGATCAGGCACGCGTCACCGTCCTTGTGCATGGGCGCGGACCGTCCGCCTGGTACACAGCGAAGGAGACACTCGCAGCTGTACCGATAAGGTGACAGTGCGTCACATATTTCCACATCGGGGACACCACAGCGGATGCGCACATCCAGCCAGTACGGCACTTCCCAAACGACTGTATCCGATTCGTGTACATCGTCGAACTCCACCAGCGTCGGCGCCGCCGCGCACGGGATACACACACGCAACCATCCTGCATCGCGCCCAGGCCATGAGCTTAGATAATCGTCGGCGAAGCGCAACACATCCGCTTATGGGCGCATCAATGGCACGCATCATGCTTTCGTAGCATTTCCGAACGCGGCTCGGCTTGCGGAGAACGATTTCGGGAGGAAATGGGAAAGACGGGCTCAGCCGCTTTCGGATCGACAGAAAAACAAAACAGACGACGAACACAATTGGAGGAGTTATGGCCAGCGTATTGCGTACGGATCCAACCTTTTATCCTTCGCCGAAACTGGCGATGGAGGCCCCTAGAGAGACTTACGGCTTTGTCGTGAACCTGTGCACCGACGGCAGCAAACCCGATGCGCTGTCGGTCGTGGACCTGGACCCCCGCTCGGGATCCTACGGTCAGATCGTGCATCAAGTCCGCATGCCCAACATCGGCGACGAACTGCATCATTTCGGCTGGAACGCCTGCAGTTCGGTGCTGAATCCGATGGGCGGGCACCCCTTCGTGGAACGGCGCTACCTCGTCATCCCCGGCATCCGCTCATCGCGCATCTACATCGTCGACACCAAACCACATCCGACGCAGGCGCGCATCGTCAAGATCATCGAACCCGAAGAGCTGATGCGCAAAACCGGCTATTCGCGGCCGCACACCGTGCACTGCGGGCCGGACGGCATCTACATCAGCTGCCTCGGCGGCAAAGGCGTCAACGGCGACGAGACGCCCTCCGGCATCTTTATCATGGACTGCGAGTCCTTCGAAATCCTCGGTCCGTGGGAAATGGACCACGGCGAGCAGCGGCTCTCCTACGACTTCTGGTGGCACTTGTCGCAAAACGTCGCCATGACCAGCGAATGGGGCACCCCGCGGCAGTACGAGAACGGTATCGTCCCCGAAGATCTGCTGTCCAACAAATACGGCCACCACCTGCATTTCTGGGACCTGTCCAAGCGCCGCCTGAAACAGACCATCGACCTCGGCCCCAGCCATCAGATGGCCCTGGAAGTACGCCCGGCGCACGAGCCGAACCGCGATTACGGCTTTCTCGGCGTCGTCGTCAATACCGAAGACCTGAACGGCGAAATCTGGCTGTGGTACCGAGACGAGGCGAAAGCCAGCGAGGAATTCAAGGTCAAGAAGATCATCGACATCCCGGCCGAGGCGGCTGATCCGGCCGACCTGCCCAAGCTGCTCAAGGGTTTCGGTGCGGTCCCGCCGACGGTGACCGACATCGACCTGTCGCTGGACGACAAATTCCTGTACGTCGCCTGCTGGGGAACCGGCGAACTGCGTCAATACGACGTGAGCGACCCGCACAATCCGAAACTGAGCGGCAGCGTCCATCTGGGCGGCGTCGTCCGCCGCACGCCGCATCCGTCCGGTAAAGACTTCCCCGGCGCACCGCAGATGCTGGAGATCAGTCGCGACGGACGCCGCATCTACTTCACCAATTCGCTGTACAGCACCTGGGACGACCAGTTCTATCCCGATGGCGACATGCCCGGTGTGCAGGTTCTCGTCCACGTCGACCCGAATGGTGGGCTGACGCTCGATCCGGACTTCTTCGTCACCTTCGAAAAAGGCTATCGCGCGCATCAGATCCGACTCGAAGGGGGTGACTGCTCGACCGACTCGTTCTGCTACAGCTCGGTTTAGTCCACCACGCACAGACAGCTCGACCGCGTTTGCGCGGGATGCCTGGCACCCGCGCATACCGCTTCGCCGCCCGGCGAAACACTCCAACAGATCAAGAGGCATACGACCATGAACGCATCCGTCTCGCTTCACCCCGACATCGATCACGGCATCAAGCCCACCGATCCGCATTTCCACGGCGGCACTCTGCACTGCAAATGCGCCCACGATCAGGTTGTCGTAAAAGTCGACGCGCAAAGTGCGTACAATCACGCCTGCGGTTGCACCCAGTGCTGGAAACCCGAGGGCGCGAAGTTCTCCCTCGTCGCCGTGGTGCCGCGCGAAGCGGTCAGCGTCGTCGAACACGGCGAGAAACTCGAGATCCTTGACCCTTCGGCGGCCATCCAGCGCCACGCCTGCCGCGAATGCGGCGCGCATATGTTCGGCCGCATCGAAGACAAGGGCCATCCGTTCTACGGATTGGATTTCATTCACACCGAACTGTCCAACGAGGCCGGCTGGTGCGAACCGCAGTTCGCCGCCTTCGTCTCTTCGCTTATCGAAGGCGGTACCGACCCAGCCCAGATGGAGACCATCCGAGCGCGGCTGCACGAACTCGGGCTCGAGCCCTACGACTGCCTCTCGCCGGCGCTGATGGACCTGATCGCCACGCACGTCGCCAAGGAGAAAGGCGTACTGGGCACGGCCTGAATCGCTTCGGCAACGCAGCAAAAACACCACAACAAGGAGATCGCCCATGAAAGCCAGAGCCGCTGTCGCCTGGGAACCGCGCAAACCGCTCGTCATCGAGGAAGTCGACGTCGAAGGCCCAAAGGAAGGAGAAGTCCTGCTCAAAGTGCATGCCAGCGGCGTGTGCCACACCGATGCCTTCACTCTGTCCGGCGATGACCCCGAGGGCGCGTTCCCCTGCATTCTCGGCCACGAAGGCGGCTGCGAAGTCGTCGAAGTGGGGGCCGGGGTAAAGAACCTGAGCGTGGGAGATCACGTCATCCCGCTGTACATCCCCGAATGCGGGCACTGCGAGTACTGCCACTCCGACAAGACCAACCTGTGCCAGAGCATCGCCGAGACCGTATGGACCGGCTACATGCCCGACCACACCCGGCGCTTCAAGGTCGGCGGCAAGGACATCTACCACTACATGGGCTGCTCGACCTTCAGCGAGTACACCGTGGTGCCCGAGATCGCCCTGGCCAAGATCAACAAGGCCGCGCCGCTGGACAAGGTCTGCCTGCTCGGTTGCGGCATCACCACCGGCATCGGCGCCGTACTCAACACAGCCACGGTCGAACCGGGTTCGACCGTGGCTGTGTTCGGCCTCGGCGGCATCGGTCTGTCGGCCATTCAGGGCGCGGTCATGGCCAAGGCCTCGCGCATCATCGCCGTCGATATCAATCCGGAAAAATTCGAGATGGCCCGCGCACTGGGCGCAACCGACTGCGTCAACCCAAAGGAACTCGGCGTCAGCACCACCGAGGCGATCAAGGAAATGACCAACGGCGGCGTCGACTACTCCTTCGAGTGCATCGGCAACGTCGAAGTCATGCGCGAGGCGCTGGAGTGTTGCCACATGGGCTGGGGCGTGTCCACCATCATCGGCGTGGCCGGCTCGGGCCAGGAAATCCACACCCGTCCGTTCCAGCTGGTCACCGGCCGACGCTGGCAGGGCACCGCCTTCGGCGGCGTCAAGGGCCGCAGCCAGCTGCCCGGCTACGTCGACCGCTACATGAACGGCGAGATCAAGATCGACGAAATGGTCACCCACACCATGCCGCTGGAAGACATCAACCGCGCCTTCGACCTCATGCACGAAGGTCAGAGCATCCGTTCCGTGATCATTTTCTGAGGGACTTCATGTCGACACTCGAACGTATCGAACGCATCAAGGAAAGCGGGGGCTGGCTGGATCGCTACCAACACGACTCCACCAACTGCCGCTGCCGCATGACGTTCTCCGTCTACCTGCCGCCGCAGGCCGAACACGGTCCGGTGCCGACCGTGTACTGGCTCTCGGGGCTGACCTGCACGGACGACAACTTCCGCACCAAGGCCGGCGCCCAGCGCTATGCGGCCGAACTCGGACTCGCGCTGGTCATCCCCGACACCAGCCCGCGCGGCGAAGACGTGCCGGACGAAGCCGAACGCTACGACCTCGGCCAGGGCGCGGGTTTCTACGTCAACGCAACACAGGCGCCGTGGTCCGAGCATTATCAAATGTACGACTACGTCACCCGCGAGCTGCCGGCACTGGTCGAAGCCGAGCTGCCGCTGGTGCCGGGCCTCAAGTCCATCTCGGGCCACTCCATGGGCGGCCACGGCGCGCTGATCTCTGCGCTGAAGAACCCCGGCGCCTACCGCTCGGTGTCGGCCTTCGCGCCGATCTGCCACCCGACGGCCTGCGGCTGGGGCGGGGGCTGCTTCGGCGCCTACCTGGGCGGCGACCGCGAAGCCTGGAAGGCCTATGACGCGACCGAGCTGGTTATCGCCGGCGCCGAGCCAATCCCACTACTGATCGAACAGGGCACCGCCGACGAGTTCCTGGCCGAACAACTCTACCCGCAGGATCTCGAAGCAGTCTGCAACGCTCACGGCTTCCCGCTCACGCTGCGCATGCGCGACGGCTACGACCACAGCTATCACTTCATCGCCAGCTTCATCGGCGAACATCTCGCCTATCATGCGGCGGCATTGAAATAGGCTGCCCGGAAACGCGTGCGGGGAAGCAGAACGCTTCCCCGCACGTCGTCGGTCAGGCGGAGCCGGATCCGCCGCGAACGTAATCAGGAATTGCTCTTCAGCCCGGCAATCCGCTTGGCACTCAGCGTTTCGATCGGATCGATGGCGCCATTCTTCACGCGCCAAACGACCATGGGCCCGGAAACATCGCCGTAGCGATTGAAGTGCAAGGTACCAGCCGCCCCCACATAGCGGATCGGCTTGCCTTCCTTGAGCAGCCGGGCCCCCTTACGGAAACTCACCACCGAAGCATAGATCGGCGTTCCCCTTGGATCGGTCACGTCGGGGATCATGTTACGCACCGTGGTGCCGCTTACCGACTCACCCTTGCCCTTGGCCGCCTCGGCCGCCAGCACCTCGATCGCCGCGGCGTCATAGGTAGCCGCATCGTAGGACTCGCGCATCGGATGCCCGTAGGCCTTGGTGAAGGACTTCGCCACGTAGCCCAGGCTGCGCGTCTTGTTATTGCCCGGCACGGTGCCCCAAACATGTCCGTTCAGATAGCTGCCGCCGATGCTGTCGACGAACTGCGGCGCGTGCAGTGCATCGGGGAACAGATATACGTGCGGACCGCCGGAACCGATCCACTCGCGCATGATCACTTCGGCAGTATTCGGATAACCCACCAGGAACAACGCCTGGGGATGGCCCGCCATGGCCTTGCCCACTTCACTCATGTACGTCGGCTGGCGTGGATTGAACGGCACATCGGCCGTAACCTTGCCGCCCATAGCCTTGAACTCGCTGGCGAAACGCCCCGATAACCCTTTGCCGTACGGGTTGTTGAGATACAGGATGGCAACGCGTTGCAGCTTGGCCTGCTTGCGCGCCACATACGCCATCGCCACGCCCTGCAGCGCGTCGGAAGGCGCGGTACGGAACCAATAGCCCCCCGTCTTGCCCTCCTTGGCCAGGGTGGTCAGCGCCGGAGAGGTGGAGGAGGAGGAAATCTGCACCACTTTGCTCGGTGCGGTCACCGAGGTCAGGATCGCCATCGACACGCCACTGGACGAAGCGCCCACGATGGCCGGCACGTTCTTCAGGTCGACCAGCTTTTTCGCCGCATCGACGCCGATCGCCGGCTTGGTCTGGCTATTCGCTATGATCGCATTGAAGCGGCAACCGTCCACCGCTCCGGCCTGATCGATCTGATTGATCGCCAGCTGCGCCATCTGCACGTTTTCCTGTCCCTGCGCGCTGAGTTCGCCAGAAGTCGGCAGCACCACCCCGATCGGTATCGAACAAGCGGCCTGCGCCAGCGCCGTGGTCAACGGCAGCGCCGCCAGCGCGGCGGAAGTCGCCACGAACCAGTTCCTTCTCATAACTGCACCCTCGTATAGCGAATGAAGTGACGGCTTGCGCCGTCATTCCGTTGACACATAACGAGAAGGATGGTTCCACGCCGCACTACCGCATCGCGACGTCGACCAGCTTACGGATTGGACGCTCAGCGCTTGCGCCAGCAAAGCACGCGGTTGTTCGCAGGCATGGCGAAATCGCGCTGCAGCATCAGGCCAGCCTCGCGTGCAAGCCCGTCCACCGCCTCGAAATCGCGCACGCCGCTGCGCGGATCGCGCCCCTTCAGCCAAGCGTCGAACCGCGCGTTGCTTTCACTGGTATAGCTACGGCCGTAGTTGAACGGTCCATAGCACGCGAACAGGCCGCCATCCTTCAGCACCTTGCCGATGCCTGCGACACAGGCTTCCACCGCTTCCCACCCCATGATGTGGAAGGTATTGGCGGTATAGACGTAGTCAGCCTCCGCAAGCGGCCATGGCTGCGTACGCACATCCAACTCGCGCGGTTCGAGCAGATTCGGCAGGTCCGCTTCCGCACGCCAAGCGCGAATGCTGGGAAGATTCTCCGGCAGGTCGCTCGGTTGCCACTGCAGGTACGCGAAGGCGCGGGCGAAATAGACCGCGTGCTGGCCCGTGCCACTACCCAACTCGAGTACCGTTCCAGGCGCTGCAAAACACCCGTGCAGCACCTCCTCGATCGGAGCGCGATTCTGTTCGCTGGCCGGTGAATAGCGCTTGTCGGCAACCGGTTCATGTGTCGTTGCACTCACCGCATCAATCCTTCGGGCCGAACAGCAGCCACAGAATGAAACCCAACAACGGCACCAGCACTATCAATACGATCCAGAACACCTTCATGCCGGTGCCGACGCGGCTCTGTATCACCTTGACCAGCGCCCAGACATCGAGCACCAACAGGACGAAACCGAACAATCCACTTACGTGTACGCTCATGCAGCATTCCCCAATAATCAGGCATCCCGCACATTGTCGGCCCTGAAGGGCGCATGCACCAGCGCCGGGCTCCTCGACGCAAAGCGCCCCCTCGGGAATCGAGGAGGCGCCTGCATCGGGATACCGAACCGTCCTTAAGGCCAGGAGTCAGGAGTTGGGCAGGATCACCACGGTGTAGAGGCTCTGCTTGCCCTTGCGGACCCTGATCGGGACCGGCTCGCCGGAAGGCAGCGACGCAACGATACGTTCAAGCTGCGAGGGCGAATCGACCGACTGCTGACCGATATCCTGGATCACCATGCCGGGCGTGATACCGGCCTGCGCCGCCGGACCAGAACCCACACCGATGACCAGCACGCCGCGGCTAATCCCGAGGTTTTTCGCGGCGCTCTTGGTCAAGGGCTGCACCTGAATCTGCAAGCGCTGCACATCGCCGCTCTTCCCGCCCGAGCTACCGCCTATGCTCGTAGCGTTCTTGGGCAGTGCGCCGATCGTCACTTCGAGCGTCTTGGGCTTACCGTTGCGCAGAATGCCGATCGATACCTTGGTCCCGGGCTGGGTGTTGCCGATCATCGGCGGCAACTGGCCGACGTCGTAAACCGGCTTGTCGTTGAAGGTCACCACCACGTCGCCGGGCTTGAGACCGGCCTTGATCGCCGGACCGTTGGGCACCACCGAAGCGATCAACGCGCCGACCGGCTCCTTGAGATGCAGCGCCTGCCCCATCTTGGCCGACACGTCCTGCACCTCCACACCCAGCCAGCCAAACTGGATCGGCTTGTGCTGAGCCAGATCGTGCACCACCCGCATCACGGTGTTGATCGGAATCGAGAACGACAATCCCATATACCCGCCGCTCTTGGTGTAGATCTGGTCATTGATGCCGACCACCTGGCCGGACATATTGAACAGCGGCCCCCCGGAGTTGCCCGGATTGATCGGCACGTCGCTCTGGATGAAGGGGATGTACTGATCGTCATGCGGCAGCGAACGATTGACCGCACTCACCACGCCCTGGGTCACCGTGTTGAAGAAGCCAAAGGGTGCCCCGACCGCCAACAGCCACTGCCCAACACGCAGATGATCCGAGTTGCCGACCGGCACCGTCGGCAGATTCTCCGCCTTGATCTTCAGCAGCGCTGTGTCGTAGCGCACCGACATGCCTACCAGCTTGGCCGGATAGGCGTGATGGTTGGCCAGCGTCACCATGATGTGGTCGGCGCCGTGTACCACGTGCGCCGCGGTGACGATATAGCCGTTGGGGCTGATGATGAAGCCCGACCCCAGATCCGACACCTTCTCGTGCGTCGGACCGCCCGGCACCATGAACTGGTGGAAGAATTGATGGAACGGAGAATTGGGCGGAAACGGATTCTGCGCGCTCTGCGGTATCGTCTTGGTGCTGGTACTGCTGATGTTCACCACCGCCGAACCGACCTTCTTGATGATCGGCGTGAAGTCGGGCAACCGCACCAGCGGCGGCTGCGGCGAATCATTCACGTGAATGGCCAGCGGCGCCGGTGCGGCCAGACTGAGCGTCGTCGCACCCAATCCGACGCCCAGCACGCAGAAGACCATGGCCGCAACGAAGCGCCTGGGCGCCGTCGGGAAACGGCGAATGCGGGGATTTTTCATGCTTGCCTCCATCTTGGAATATTCGTTCACGCCCAGATGGACAGGCGTCGCCCAAGGCTGGTTCCGAAGCCCGCGGCGTTGCCCAACAGACTGTAAAGTCCCGCGATTTCAGCGCTGGCGCGGCCCGACGCCCAATCGCACGATGGTCCCGCACGCAAAGTTTTACCTGTTTTTACGCTCAACAACACGACTTGACGGCCCACGGTTGCTTTCCGCGCCCGAATCCAGAACATTGTGCGCATGTCCGACGCCGACGAAATCGTACTCTGCGGACTCGACGGCGTGCTCGCGCTGATCGAACACCGCCTGCACCACCTGCACAACGACGAAGGCGTGCGCGACTGGGACGCCTTCTACGCCGCCTGCGTGGACGATATGCCCAACCTGCCGCTGATCCAGCGCCTCAACCTCGCGCGCGCGGAAGGCCACCCCATCGTGCTGCTCACCGGCCGCAGCGCAGCCGTGCGTACCCAGACCGATACCTGGCTGCAGCGCTGGCATATCGGCTATGACGGACTGTGGATGCGCCCGGCAGACGACCGTGCACCGGCGGCCGAACTCAAGATCCAAGTCATCGAACGTCACCTGGCCGGGCGAAAGATCCGCCGCGTGTACGAGTCGGCACAGCAGCTCGACTTCGCCCGCTGGTGCACGCAGCAAGGCATCCCCTGCACACTGTTCGGCCCCAACCAGGGCAACGGCGCCGAGCGCGAACTGTTCGACCTGCGCTCCGTACGCCACGCCTGCGAGCACGTCACGCTCTACCCCTTCTACGGCGACGACGACTATGCCTGGGACGACCGCTGCGGGCAGCTCGCCCAGGGTGCCTGCCTGCTGTGTCAGGCCGACCAGATGGACGCCGAACGCCGCAGCAGGACCGAGCAGGCCCGGCTTGCGGCCCGCGAGCGGGGCCTGCCGCCGCTGGAGGGCTCCGATAAACAAGTCACCTGGGCCGAGGGCATACGCCTGAGCGCCTTCGGCGCCATCGACAAGGTGCACAAGTGGATCGCACAAAACGACACTGAAGCCGAGCAGGAAGACCCGGACCACTGGCATACCGTCAAGCAGGGCGTGGCCAAGGCCACCGTCTATCTGGAAGAACAAGCCGAGGCCAAGTGGTGGATCGACCACCGGCACGGGATCATGAACAACCTTGATGCGGGGCGGGCGTTGTTGTCCGCGGTAGCAGAGCAGGAAGGGTATTTTTGAGTGTACCTGAGTAAAGGCGACGTACTCGCTGACCATGGTGGCCGGTTTCTGGCGCGGTTTTGAGGTGTGTGGTTTCTGTTGGTTATGTGGTGGGAGCAGCTCCCATTGTTGGCGCTGAGGCTTGTTTCGGGCGCGAATCAGCGTTTCCAGTTTTGATCCTGCTTGGGTGACGCGCCCGAGCCCCTTTCTTTACATGCCCAAAGAAAGAGGCAAAAGAAAGGCACCCGAAGGCCTTGTCCCTGACGGGCAAACCTCGAGCGCACACCCCGTCACGGGGCACCGCAGGCACTTGCCATCCTGGCAAAGCCTGCTCGGGCGGCCTCCTGCCGCCCGCCCCCGCGCCGGGGCGCACGCTCGAGGCAAGGCCACACGGGAACCGAAGGTCAAAACAGAACGCCTCCCAAACGCTTGGGCTACGCATTCGCGTATCGAGGGGTAGGTTGGGGTAAGCGAAGCGCACCCCAACGCGGGCGGTGCAGATCATGTTG